>JAWVYP010000209.1:0-4930 GCA_033722655.1 Akkermansiaceae bacterium
ATCCTCTCCAGGTAGCTCAGGGCTGCCCGCGGCTCACCGCTCCCCCAGTTGGCAATGACATCGCTGATGCCACTTTGCCTGAAACTCTGGTCTTCGACTTTGTCGAGATGGGCGATGAGTTGTTCGCGCTTGGCCTCGTCCGCAGCGACCTTTCTGGCGATCATCGAAAAGGCCGCTTTCCTATCCGGGCCGGAGAGGCCGTCTATTTCCGTGAGCGCGGCATTCAGATCCTCATGAGCCAGTGCCGCCACAAACATGGCCTCAACCTGGGCGCCCAGCTGAAGCTCCTCCTGAAGCTCATCACCATGCTCTCGATACCACCTGTAGGCCTCGCTCGGGTCGCTGCGCATCCAGTATCTCATGCCGCTGAGCACCGCCGTGTTGCGCTGCCACGCGCCATTCATCCCGAGGGCATACTGGATGGGCCCCTCTCCGTCAAATTTCGACCACAAGCCCAGCAGCATCAGGCGCAAGGTGGTAGTACTCTGTTTCATGTCCTGCCGGCTGTCCAATTCGGCAAGCGCATGGCGGATATCCTCGGGTCCCATCCAGCGGATGTCCTGATAGATCCCGAAAAGGGCCTCATAGTCCGTATAGATTGCAGGCGATTGGTCCAATTGATCGCAGAGCCTGCGGATGGCCACTGCAGGACTTCCATCCGGGCGGCCATGCCCCACTGACCTTGGAAAACCGCGGAGATGGCGACCTTCGGCCCCGGCCCTCCGCGGGCCGACTGGCATTGTGGAAGACGGCATGTCGGCGGAATCGCCCTCGACGTCGGGTTTGCCTGCCGTGTAGCCCACGGTCAAACCGATGCCGATTCCAAGCACTAGCATGAGGGCCGGAAAAACGAGATTCTGTTTCATGGTGATGGATACCATGAGGCGAAACTCCTCCGCCATTAGAAATTGGCTCTCAGTTTGCAAGATGGTCCAGGATCCCCTGCGCCGACTTCTTGGAGATGCCCGGCAATGAAGCGATTTCCTCCACACTCGCCGACTTGATGCGCGCCACACTGCCGAACTTCTTGAGCAGGCGTTGCTTCTTGGCATTGGACATGCCCGGGCAGTCGTCTAGCAGACTCTCGCGCATGCGGCGGCGGTAGAGCAGCTCGTTGTAGCGGTTGGCAAAGCGGTGGGCCTCGTCGCGGATGCGCTGCATCAGCTTGAGCGCCCCCTGGTCGTGGGAGAGGCGGATGGAATCCCGGCGGCCCGGCACGAAGATCTCCTCGTGCTGTTTGGCCAACCCCACCACCGGCAAGTCGTGCAGGCCGAGTTCCCGGAGTTCCTGCACGGCCTTGCTCAGCTGGCCCTTGCCGCCGTCCACAATCACCAGGTCGGGCAGCACAATGCTGGCCCGGCCCTCCTTGGCCAGCCGGCGTTGGGCTTCCAGCGCACTCTCTTGGCTGTGTTCCAGATCGGGATTGGCCTGGCGGTTTTCGAGCAGAATGCGCGAGTAGCGGCGACGGATGACTTCCGCCATGGAGGCGAAGTCGTCCTGGCCTTCCACTGTTCTGATGCGGTAGCGGCGGTAGTTGGCGTTGTCGGGCCGGCCGTCGGTGAAGCGCACCATCGAAGCCACGATGTGGTTGGAGGAAACGTTGGAGATGTCGAAGCATTCCATCACCCGCGGCGGACCCTCGAGGCCGAGTTCCTCGCCGAGTTCGGCCAGATCCTCCATCGGCTTGACCGTACTCGGCACGCCGCGACCGCGGCGGAACTGGCGGGTGGGGGTGAGCGTCTTCTCGAGATTGTCGAGCACGTCGCGCAGGGCTGCAGCCTTCTCGAACTCGAGCGCCTCGGAGGCCGCCTGCATTTCCTCGCGCAGGCCATCAAAGAGCTCCTTGCGGCCCTTGCCCTCGAGGATGCGGCAGGCCTCCTCGACCCGGGCCATGTAGTCCTCGTAGTTGATGTTGCCGATGCAGGGCGCGGAGCAGTTGCGGATCACATCCGCATTGCAGTGCTTGTAGTCGAGCTTGGTGGGATTGGCCGGACGGCAGATGCGCAGGCCGAGTCGGCGGTTGATCCATTCGATGGTCTGCTTGAGCGCCGAGGAATGCGGAAAGGGCCCGAAGTAGCGCGCGCCGTCCTCGCGGCGCAAACGGGTGAGAGTGAAGCGCGGCCACTGGTCGTTGAGGCGGATGCGGGCGAGCAGGAAGCGTTTGTCGTCGCGGAAGGCCACATTGTAGCGCGGCCGCCATTCCTTGATCAGCTTGCCCTCCAGGATCAGTGCCTCGTGCTCATTGCGCACCGTGTGGATCTCGAAATCGTGGATGGTGTCGATGAGCGCGCGGGTCTTGTGGGTGGCACGCATGCGCTGGGAGGGCGTGAAGTAGGTCGCGACCCGCTTCCTCAGGTCGCGCGCCTTGCCGACATAGATGACCGAACCCATGCGGTCCTTCATCAGGTACACCCCCGGCTCATGGGGCACCTCGCGAAGTTTGGCTTTGAGCTCCGGGGATGACATCGGCTCACCAAGTTAGCCCTTTCTCTAAAACTTGAAACCGGAAACTGTAGCGGCGGTCTATGACCGTCGACCATCGTCCGAGCAAAGTTTCGACGGTCATCGACTGACCTCGTTCCACTCGATCCGCGAGGGCTGCGGCCTCCTCCGAGGCCGATTTCAATGATTTCCCATCTCGCTTTGCTCGTTGGGCCTTCGGTCGTTGCCGCTACAGTCAGAGGCGCCAAACCTCCAGCGCCTCCCCCATGCAGCAGGTCCCCTTCTTCTCGATCACCCGCCCCCGCCTGAGCAAACCACCCCTCCACTCGACCCAATGGGCCCGGTTGGGACTGACGAAACAGCCGGTGTTGATGACCAGCTTATCGCCAATTTGCCAGCAGCCGGGCCAGTGGAAGTGCCCGATCACCATGACTTCGGCAGCAGGAAAGTAACGCTCCAGAAACTCCGCCGCCTTGCGGCCTTGCGAACTCCAGGCCTCAAGCATGCGCAGCGCGCGGCGCGGCGGCACCAGGGCGTCCCATGCCCTTTGGAGGAAGCGGCGGCCGGAGGGGAATTCAGTGGCATGCATCTGGCGCGCAATTTCACGCGCCACACGCAGGCGCTCCTCGATCTGCTCATCGGCATCCGGATGTTGCTCCCACAATTCGGCCACCTTCTCCGGTGCCATCAGGATTTCACGCTTCCAAGGCGAGCTCTCAAACAGGAGCGCATCCCCATGACTGACCACCACGCGGCCTTCGGCCAGCTCCACCCAACCCTTGCCCGGCCAACCCGGATCGTGATTGCCGGAAAGAAAGATCGCTTCGGCGCCCTCATTGGCACAGAGCTGCTTGAGTTCATCGAGCATCTCGCCGGCCCGGCCCTTCCACGGCTTGGCCAGCTCCTGCCATGTGTCGCCATTGAAGATCAGCGTGCCGGCGCCGGCGATGAGCGGGCGGAGAGCTTCCACGTTCTCAATCCGCGACACCTTGTGACCAAGGTGCAGGTCGGAGAGGATGCGGATGGGGTCGCTCATGGCTTATGGTGATTGAACTCTCAAGTAGCCAAGTTCGCCAAGAATCGAATGAACGGGTTTTGGCTCCTACACTCCCGTCATGGGTCATTGGTCATGAGTCATTGGGGGCTCGAGTTCTGCTGGATTGAGCCGCAAAACTCGCGGACGCTCGCGAAGTTCCGCCGCTGAGGACCGCGAGCTTAAGCTCGCCCCAGAACCACCGCAACGGAGCGCGGACTTTAGTCCGCCCCAATTCGCATGATTTATGCTCTCGGGCTTCCGCCTTTGCCAAGGCTACGGCGCGACAGGTTGGGGCTGGCGCAGTTTTGACACGCCATATGATTCACCTACCACAGCGCTTTCGCCCGCTCGGGGACATGCAATTCTTTGGCGCAGCCAAAGTTGCCTGTCCCCTTCACGTGACTGGCCATTCACTTATTGGCCAATCTAGACCCGCTAGGCCGCAAAGGGGACACACATCGCAAGCGATGTATGTCCCCGAGCGAGCGGAAACTCTGCGGCTTTTGAAAACTTGGCGCTCTTAGCGCTTGGCGGTTCAAACAGATCGCTGCCGCACCGCTTCATACAAGCACACGCCCGTCGCCACCGACACGTTAAGACATTCGACTTGTCCACTCATCGGGATCTTCGCGAGGAAGTCGCAGTTCTCCATCGTGAGTCGTCGCATGCCCTTTTCCTCGGCACCCAGCACCAGGGCCAGCGGGCCCTTGAGATCGAGTTCGTAGAGACTCTTGGAGCCGGCGTGATCGGAAGTGCCGACCAACCACAGCCCCTTCTCCTTGAGTTGCTCCATGGTGCGCGCGAGGTTGGTGACTTGCACGAAGGGCACGTGGTCGGCCGCTCCCACCGAGATGCGGCGCACGGTTTCGGTGATGCCGACCTGCTTGTCCTTGGGGGCGACCACAGCGTGCACGCCGGCGCCATCAGCCGTGCGCAGGATGGCACCGAGGTTGTGAGGATCCTGCACGCAGTCGAGGATCAGGATGAAGGGCGCCTCCTGTTCAGCAATGATTTCCCACAATTCGTGCTCCTCGCGCGAGGGGATGGCCTTCTCCGCAACTTGGACGTGACGGTTCTCACGCGCCTGCTTGTCGCGGCCTGCTTTAAAATTCGGGCGGGATTTCTTCATCCGATGTCAGGTTGCCGCGTCGCACAGGCGCGGTCAAATGTTGTCTGAATGGCTGAATGGCTTATCTTCCACGCGTGAGCGACGCATTCCACTGGCCCGATTTCCTGCCCGCCTTCCGCAAGGCGGCAGCGCTGCACGGCTTTGAGCAAGAAGTGCTCTGTTCGACTTCAGCGGGACCGCTCTGCGCCTGGACGCGCGACCCGGCGGGTGGCCGGGACCATAACCGGTCAGAAGGGCAGACCAACCAACGCCCCATCTATCTTTCCGCCGGCATCCACGGCGACGAACCCGCCGGCCCCCTGGCCCTGCTGCAGTTGATGAAC
>JAWVYP010000210.1:0-4928 GCA_033722655.1 Akkermansiaceae bacterium
AGCGCTCCGTGTCGACTTCAGCAAAGGCGATGCACTGCAGGCCTTCCTTGTGGCAGGCCTCGGTGTGGGCGTGGGCACGGCCGCCGATGGCGACGAATCCGACCTGGAGTTTTTCGTTCAGTCCCTGGGCGCGGATGATGCTCGGGAACCCGACGGTGGAGGCGGCACCCGTGAGGGTGAGGCCCTTGACGAACTTGCGGCGTGAGAGAGAGGACATGGTGGCTTTTTTGTGGATTTGGGGTGATGAAACGGATTATTTGTCGTTGTTTTTGAGTATCATGTAATCGGGTGCCACTTCCTCGAGGTTGGTGGGAATTTCGACGTCAACCTTGCCCATGGTCCAGTTGACGGCCCCGATGATCATGTTCTGGAATAGTTCGCCGTCCCAGACGTCCTCGCGGTGGCCCATGGCGTTGTAGTAGACGCGACCCTTGCCTTCCATGCGGGCCCAGCTGGTGGGGTAGGGAGGGCGCTTGTAATGGTTGCCTTTCATTCCTTCGGTCTCGATCACGGTCAGGGCGTGCATGTCGGGATTGATGTTCTTGAGTGCATACCACTCCTCGTGGAGCGAGAAGGAGTCGCCGATGTTCTCGTAGCCTGGAAACTCCGGGTTGATGACGCGGTTGGTGGCAGTCTGCTGCTTGCCGTGGCCTGCGAATTCGCCGCCGACCATGCAGATGAAGTCGCTCTTGCAGTCGTGGTTGTGATACTTGGGAACCTTGCCCATGGAGTGGAAGGTGTCGCTGGCGCAGTGCAGGCCGACAAAACCTCCGCCCTGGTTGATGTAATCGAAGAGCGCTTTCACACCCTCGTGGGTCATGGGGGGATGCTTGTCCTTGCCGGGATTGGTGAGGTCGCCGGTGGTGTAGAAGATGACCGTGTTGAACTGCTTGAGGTAGTCCTTGTTGAACTTGGAGCCATCCTTTGAGAATTCGAATTCCCAGTTCTGCTTCTTGCCGATTTTCTGGAGAACCTTGTCGGCGTAGCTGAGTTCGCCCTTTTTCCATTTGATCACTTCGTGCTCGAAGCCGCTGGACTTGGAGAAGAAGAGGATGCGGACCGGTTTGTCGTCTGCGTGGGCGGCGCCGCAAAGCAGGGCGAGCGAAAGTGTGGCAATTTGAAGCAATTTCATGATTGGAGAACCTATCTACGGCATTTGTGCTGCCAAGCTTGCAATTGGCACCAAGCTGATACTTTTTGTGTCAGTTCGGCCTTTCCCATAGCTTCCTCCCATGAAAACCGTCTTCCGCATCCGCTATCAGACCGTGCCCGGTCAATCGCTGTGGCTGCTGCTGGAGGGGCCCGCAAGCACGCAGAAGCTGCCCATGCGGTGGATCAACGAAGAGCAATGGGAACTGGAGACTGAACTCGGTCAGGGGCCCGTCCACTACCGCTACCAGTTGCGCGAGGAGGGCACTGGTCTGGAACTCACCGAATGGGGCGAGCCCCGGGTCATCCCGGGCAATGGCGCCAAGGCAATGTGGCTTGAAGACACTTGGCGCTCGGCGGGCACCCTCGACCGGGCCTGCCAGAGCAAGGCCCTGCGTGCGCTCTTGCCCAGGCGCGAGGCGCCGGAGCCCCTGCCACAAAAACCGGCGGCCAATCACCGCTTCACGATTGAAGTGGCCGCGGTCCCGCCCGGGCAAGCCATCTGCCTGACCGGGGACGTCGAGGCGCTGGGCCATTGGGACACTTCCCAGCCGCTGGTCCTCCAGGAAGGGGCGAGCGACCTCTGGCAGGCGGATGTCGAGTTGCCCGCCGACCAGCCCCTCGAATACAAGTACGGCCTCTGCGATCTGGCGACCGGCGAGTGGCTCGAATACGAGCAGGGCGAGAACCGCCGACTCGAGGCGCATGAGCTCGGCGAAGGCCAGTTCACCCGCGTGCACGATGAGCTCTACCGCCGCCATCCCGGCTCGAACTTCCGAGGTGCCGGAGTTGCGGTTCCGGTCTTTTCCCTGCGCAGTGAACAGGGCCTGGGGGTGGGGGAGTTCGCCGACCTCAAGGCCTTCGGTGCTTGGGCCCGTGAAATCGGCATGCAGCTGGTGCAGATCCTGCCCATTCATGACACCACCGCCGCCCACAACTGGACCGATTCCTATCCCTATTCGGCGATCAGCTGCTTTGCCCTCCATCCCATCTACCTGCGCCTCGACGACCTGAGCTACTCGATGCCCGCCGACTGGAACCGGCGCCTGGAGCAGCATCGCAAGATCCTCAATGCGCTCGAAGTCCTAGACTACGAGGCCGTCATGGGTGCCAAACTCGAGCTGACCCGTGCAGTCTTTGACGCCCATCGTGAGGCCATTCTCAAGGATCCCGCCTACCGCAACTTCCTCGATGAGCACCAAGGCTGGCTACTGGCCTATGCCGCTTTTTGTGTGCTGCGCGACCAACACGGCAGTGGTGACTTCACCACTTGGGGGGAGGATGCGAGCTTCTCGCAAGCCAAGCTCGATGCCCTGTGGCAGGAGGACTCGCACAGCCGCCGCAAGATGGAGTATTGGATCTGGCTGCAGGTCGAGCTCGACGCCCAACTCGGCCGCGCGGTGGAGCATCTGCACGCTCAAGGTGTGGTGCTCAAGGGCGACCTGCCTATCGGCATCGACCGCTCTTCGGTGGAGGCCTGGTCCGCACCCGAGCTCTTCCACCTCGACGCCCAATCCGGTGCGCCGCCCGACTTCTTTTCCGCGGAAGGCCAGAACTGGGGCTTTCCCACCTACGACTGGGAGCGCATGCGCCAAAACGGCTTCGCCTGGTGGCGGGCGAGGCTCGGCCATCTCTCGCGCCACTTCGATGCCTTCCGCATCGATCACATCCTCGGCTTCTTTCGCATCTGGCAAATTCCCATCGAGCAGGTCAACGGCCTGCGCGGCTGGTTTGAGCCGGCCGTGCCGGTGCGCCTCGAGGAGTTCAATGAGCGCGGCATCGATTTCGACTTCCAGCGTTTCTGTGAGCCCTGGCTGACCCGCAAGGCGCTGGAGGCCCGCTTCGGCGAGCGCTGCCAAGACATCATCGACGTCTACCTGCAGCCGCGCGAGGATGGGAACTTTGCCTTCCGCGAGGCCTTCGATACCCAACGCAAGCTCGTCGACCACTTCGGCCATCCCGTGAAGAAGGAGGACCGTGACCTGCTCAAGGGCCTGCTCGACTGCCACGGGGAGGTGCTCTGGCTTGAGGCCCCGGGCTCCGACGGCACCTGCTTCCACCCCCGCTTCTGCCTGCAGCGTACCGCTTCCTTCGAGGATCTGGATCCGCTGGAGCAGGAGCGCGTCGACGGGCTCTACACCGACTACTTCTTCAAGCGTCAGGACTTTCACTGGCGGGCCGGTGGTTTGGAAAAACTCGACGCCCTGCGCCGCTGCAGCGAGATGCTGCTCTGCGGGGAGGACCTGGGCATGGTGCCCGACTGCGTGCCCGGCGTGATGCGCGAGCTCGGCATTCTCTCGCTCGAGATCCAACGCATGCCCAAGGCCTTCGGGGCGGAATTCGACGACCCGCGCCAAGCCCCGGTAATGAGCGTGGTCAGTCCCTCGACCCACGACATGCCCAACCTGCGAGAGTGGTGGGAGGAGTCCCCCGAGCAGGCCAAGCGCCTGGCCTGGACGGACTTCGGCGAGGCTCATCCGGGTGACGAACTCGAGCCCGAGATGGCTGCGCGCCTCGTCGGCCGGCAGTTCGAGTCCCCGGCGATGTGGGCCATCATCCCCCTGCAGGATCTGCTGGCCATGGACGCCCACCTCCGCCTTCCAGATCCGGCGGCCGAGCGCATCAACAATCCCTCGGTGATGCCCCACAACTGGTGCTACCGCATGCACCTTGGCATCGAGGAACTGGCAGCGGCCGAGGGCTTGAATGGACAAATTCGGACGCTGCTGGAGGACACGGGACGCGCGAATGCCGATTGAGGCCCTTTTTTGCAGGTGAACCCTTGACCCGCAGCGGGGTGGTGAGCATGGTTCCGCCCGCAAAAACAGGGCGATTTTCGGATCAATTCCCGACCAGCCGATGCTTGGCCTGTTCCCTGCATTACCTTCTATCCCCCAGACATGAACATCCACGAATACCAAGCCAAGGAGCTTTTCGATCAATTCGGTGTCCCCAGCCCCAAGGGCAAAGTCGCCGCTACCCCGGAGGAGGCGATTGCCGCCGCCAAGGAATTCGAAGGCTCGCCCCTCGTCATCAAGGCCCAGGTTCACGCCGGCGGACGCGGCAAGGGTCACTTCAAGAACGGCTTCAAGGGTGGGGTTCACCTCATCGAGAGTGCTGAACAGGCCGGTGAGTTCGCCGAGAAGATGCTGGGCGAGACCCTCGTCACCATCCAGACCGGTGAAGACGGCCGCTTGGTGCGCAAGGTGATGGTCGCCGAGGCCGTCGACATTGAACACGAATACTACCTTTCCATCCTCATGGACCGCGAGACCTCGCGTCCGGTCATCGTTGCCTCCACCGAAGGCGGCATGAGCATCGAGGACGTCGCCCACGACACTCCCGAAAAGATCCTGCGTCAGTTCGTGCATCCGCTGCTCGGCCTGCAGGGCTACGAGATCCGCAAGCTGGCCGCCGCTCTCGGACTCGCCGGTGACCAGGCCAAGCAATTCGGCAAGCTGCTCAAGAACCTCTACAAGCTCTTCATCTCCTGCGATTGCTCGATGCTCGAGATCAACCCGCTGGTCACCACTCCCGATGGCCGCGTGCTCTGCCTCGACGCCAAGTTCGGCTTCGATGACAACGCGCTCTTCCGCCATCCCGACATCGTCGGGATGCGCGACACCGAAGAAGAGGACCCCCGCGAAGTCGCCGCCTCCGAATACGACCTGAACTACATCGGTCTGGACGGCAACATCGCCTGCCTGGTCAACGGTGCCGGTCTCGCCATGGCCACCATGGACATCATCAAGCACTTCGGTGGCGAGCCCGCCAACTTC
>JAWVYP010000211.1:0-4868 GCA_033722655.1 Akkermansiaceae bacterium
CACCGAGGTCGAGCAGGGTGTGATCCTGCCGGTCGAGGAAGCCGTGCAGGGTATTGAGGGCATCCGCGAGACCCAGTCCGAGTCCAGCGAGGGCAGGGGCATGGTGATGATCGAACTGGTGCCCGGCACCGACCGCATGCGCGCCTACCAGGACATCAACCAGGCAGTGAACCGCATCCGCACCTTCCCCGACGACATCGAGGAGCCGGACGTGCGCCTGCAGAGCCGCGACCGCGAGGTGATGAACCTGGTACTCTATGGCGAGGTCGACGTCTGGTCGCTGCGCCAGCTCTCCGAGCAATTGCGCGATCAGTTGCTCGCCGAGGACAGCATCACCCAGGTCAGCCTCGACGAACCCCCCGACTACGTCACCCACGTCGAGATCCCGCGCGACCGGCTGCGCGAACTTGGCGTGACCATTGATGAAATCGCACGCATCATCCGCGCCTCCAGCGAGGACATCCCCGCCGGTTCGGTGCGCACCGACTCCGGTGAGATCCTGCTGCGCCTCAAGGAGCGAAAGCAATACGCCGAGCAGTTTGCCGGTATCGAGATCATCTCCTCGGAAGAGGGCACCGCGCTGACTCTCGGCGACATCGCCACCATCACCGACGGTTTCGAGGAAACCGGCTTCCACTCCCGCTTCAACCAGACGCCCTCCTCCCAGCTGAAGGTCTTCCGCATCGGCGACCAATCCCCGCTGGACATCGCCGAGGCAGTGGAGCGGGTCATGGCGGACTTCGAAGCCACCCTGCCGCCTGGCGTGAAGTGGCGCATCGACTCCAACCGCGCCGAGGACTTCCGCGAACGCACCAGCCTGCTGATCGAAAACGGACTGATGGCGATTGTCATCGTGATGGCCATCCTCGCCCTCTTCCTCGACCTGCGCCTCGCCTTCTGGGTGATGATGGGCATGAGCACCTCCTTCATCGGCGGCATGATGCTGATGCCGCTTGCCGGGGTGAGTATCAGCATGATCTCGATGTTCGCCTTCCTCATCGTGCTCGGCATCGTCGTCGACGACGCCATCGTCGTCGGCGAAAACATCCACGAACACCGCCAGGAGGGAATGAGCGCGATGCAGGCCGCCATCGCCGGTGCACGCGACATCGCCGTCCCGGTGACCTTCAGCATCCTCACCAACATTGTCGCCTTCATCCCGCTCTTTTTCGTCCCCGGCGAAACCGGCCAGTTCTGGAAGCCCATCCCCTATGTGGTCACCGCCGTGCTGCTGGTCTCGCTGGTCGAGGCCCTCTTCATCCTTCCCGCCCACCTCGGCCACTCCCGGATCCAACCCAAACGCACCCAGGTCGGCAGCCGCATCCGCAACGCGCAGAAGAAATTCGCCAAGAGCTTCGACCACTTCGTCAACACCCGCTACCGTCGCCTGCTGCGCTTCGCGATGCGCTTCCGTTACGTCACCGTGACCCTGGCACTCGCCATCCTGGTGGTGGCGCTCAGCTACTCCTCGAGTTCGCACATGGGCATGATCCTGATGCCCGAGGTTCCCGCCGACGAAATCGAGGCCGGCATTGACCTGCCGGTGGGCGTGACCCCGCGCCAGGCCTCCGAGGTCGCCATGAATGTCACCGCGGCCACCCGCCGCATGTTCGACGAACACGAGCTCGACAAGGTTGCCGAGGGCATCAAGACCAACGTCCGCGGCGGCGACTTCATCGACGTCGAAATCGTGATGCGCCCACCCGACCAGCGCGACATGACGGCAGCCGAGGTCATCGATCTCTGGCGCAACCAGATCGGCGACATTCCCGGCGTCGACCAGATCACTTTCGAGGCCGAATCCGGCCCCGGCGGCTGGCGGCCCGACATCACCGTAAGTCTCAGCCACTCCGACATCGAGGTGCTGGAGAAGGCCAGCAAAGACCTGCTGGTGGAGATGGAAAAGTTCGAGAGCAGCCGCGACGTGCGCGACGACTACCGCAAGGGCAAGACTCAGTACGACTTCCGCCTGCGGCCGGAGGGCCGGGCACTCGGGCTCACCGCCGAGGACATCGGCCGCCAGTTGCGCGACTCCTTCTTTGGCGCCCTTTCGCTGCGCCAGCTGCGCGGCACCAACGAGGTCGAGATCCGCGTCAAGCTTCCCGAGGACCAGCGCCAGGACCTCCACCACCTGCGCGACCTGGTGATCCAGACTCCGACCGGCACCGAGGTCCCGCTCTTTGATGTGGTCGAAATGACCCGTGGGGAGGCCTTCACCTCCATCAAGCGCCGTGACGGCCGGCGGGTGATCAACATCGAGTGCGACGTCGAACCCAAGCGCAACATGAACCAGGTCATCACCTCGCTGCGCACCGAAGTCCTGCCCGAACTGCGGCGCAGCCACCCCGGCATCACCTGGACCTTCGAGGGCAGCGAGTCGGACATGCGCGAAGCCACCTCCGCCCTGCAGGGGGGCTTCCTGCTCGCCCTGTGCGTGATCTATTCGCTGCTCGCCGTGGTCTTTCGCAGCTACCTGCAACCGCTCATCGTGCTGCTGGCCATTCCCTTCGGCATCGTCGGCGCGGTCATCGGCCACATCCTGCTCGGCTTCGACCTTTCGGTAATCAGCCTGATGGGCGTGATCGCGCTCAGCGGGGTGGTCGTCAACGACTCGTTGATCATGATCGACTACGCCAACAAGCGCCGCGAGGACGAGGGCGTCTTCCAGGCCATCGAGCACGCCGGCACCCGCCGCTTCCGGCCCATCATCCTGACTACCCTGACCACCTTTGGCGGCCTCACCCCCATCATCCTCGAGCGCTCGATGCAGGCCCAGTATCTGATTCCCATGGCGATCTCGCTGGGCTTCGGCATCGTCTTTGCCACCGCCATCATCCTGCTGCTCGTCCCCTGCCTCTACCTCATTCTCGATGACCTCAAGCAGGTCCTGCCGAAGCGCCAGTGATCCGGGAGGCGGGATCTTCCCGAAATCCGGTTCCGTGACCACGCGTTCCTCCTTGCCTCCGGCGGGATCATGCGGTTTCCTGCCGGCCGCATGTCCGACATTCCTACCGCTGACCTCCTGGCGATCGACATCGACGGCTTCCAGAGCCGCCTGTCGAAACTCAGGAGGTATCTTTGACGTCCCGAAGCTCGAAAACGAAATCCAGACCCTCGAGGAAGCCATGGGCTCCCCCGATTTCTGGGACGACACCGAGAAGGCCAAGTCCATTGCCTCCAAGGCGGCCAACCTCAAGAAGAAGCTCGAGAGCTTCCTCGAACTCGAGGCGCGCGCCAACGACGTCGCCGAGGCCATCAACCTGGCCAAGGAATTCGACGACACCGAGATGGCCGAAGAAGCCATCGGCAAGGCTGGTCAACTGGAGAAGGACATCCGCTCCTACGAGCTGCTGACCCTGCTCGACAAGCCCGACGACGATTCCGCCTGCTATCTTGCGATTTCCGCGGGTGCGGGCGGCACCGAGGCCTGCGACTGGGCCCAGATGCTCCACCGCATGTACACCCGCTGGGCCGAGAGCAAGGGCTACCAGGTCGAGACCCTCGACTGGCAGGACGGCGATGAGGTCGGCCTGCGCACCGCCACCATCAAGGTCACCGGCGACTACGCCTACGGTTTTCTCAAGAACGAGCGCGGCGTGCACCGCCTGGTGCGCATCTCGCCCTTCGACTCCAACGCCCGGCGCCACACCTCCTTTGCCTCCATCGATGCCACCCCCGAGGTTTCGAATGAGATCAACATCGAGATCAACGACAAGGACGTGGAAATCACCACGGCCCGCTCCGGCGGCAAGGGCGGGCAGAACGTCAACAAGGTGGAAACCGCGGTGCTCCTGCGCCACTTGCCCACCGGCATCCTCATCCGCTCCACGGCTTCCCGCACCCAGGGCCAGAACCGCGAGATGGCCTATCAGATCCTCAAGGCCAAGTTGCACGCCATTGAAGAAGAGAAGCAGAAGGCCGAGGCCGACCGCGCCTACGGCGAGAAGGGCGACGTTTCCTGGGGCAACCAGATCCGCTCCTATGTCTTCCAACCCTACCAGAAGGTGCTCGACCTGCGCACCGGCGAGGAGACCAACAACATCGATGCGGTGATGGACGGCGACATCGACGCCTTCATCGAGGCCAAACTGCGCGGCAAGGTCCGGGTCAAGGGCGAGAGCGACGACGACGAGTAGGACCGACTTCCTAATCATTCATGGACTTCGAATCCGACAGCAGCGAACTGGTGCCCGACCTCGTGGATGCGGTGGAGCAACAACTCGCCTCGCCTCAAACCGGCTACGTCAACCAGACCCTCAAGCGCCTGACCAAGGCCGGCCTCGACGAGGACGAAGCCAAGCATCAGATCGCCTGGTGCCTCGGCAAGACCCTCGACCGCATGGCGAGCAGCCAGCGCGGCTTTGATGAGAGGTTTTATCAGGAGCGCTTGGGGGAATTGCCGTTGAAAACGGAGTCCGAAGATTGAACCGCAGAGGCGCAGAGGTCGCAGATTTTACATCCGTCTGTGCATTCCGATCGCAACTTGTGCGGATGTAGGGGCGGTCTACTTGTCCAGCCGTAGCCTTGGCGAAGGCGGATGACCGCCCGTGACTACCGTCCCATGGGACGGCTACGGATCGTCGAGCGGAGCGAGAAGAGAGAATCATGAAAAGCCCAAGTTGAATTGCGTTCCGTAATGTACTACTACGCAGTTCTGTAGGCCATGAAGTCACCACAAGATATTGTGGGCATGGGCAACTTAGCTGGCGGTCCCACAGAGACTGAGATGGGGACACGCAACTTTGGCTCCGCCAAAGAATTGCATGTCCCCGAGCATCGGTGGCGGATTGGCTGGTGGGCAAAACGCCCATCGAGGCCCTGCGACCCAATCGTCACCCGCCTGCGCGAACCCCTAGACTTGGGACATA
>JAWVYP010000212.1:0-4824 GCA_033722655.1 Akkermansiaceae bacterium
ACTCCGCCCCCCTCTCCGCCAAAGCCGTCAAGTGGCTCTACTTCGGTGAACCCTGGAACATGGTGGAGGTCTTCCTGCTCGGGGTCATCGTCAGCCTGCTCAAGCTCGACCAGGTCGCCGAGGTCAGCATCAACGCCGGCTTCTGGTGCTTTGCGGGAGTGATGTTCTGCCTCGCCGCCACCCTCGCTGGCATCGACCGCCGCGAACTCTGGGACCGTGTGGAAATCGCCGCCGGAGCAGCCATGGAGGAACCCGACTCCAAGCCCAAACCCGCCAAGTCTCCCGAGCCTTCATGAGTGAAAACCAATCCATTCCCACCAAGGCTGCCGACCTCGGTCTCGCCTCCTGCGCCTCCTGCGGCAAGGTCGCTGAGCTGGAAACGCACCGTCGCTGCCCGCGCTGCGGACATCGGCTCTACTTGCGCAAGCCCAACTCCATCGCCAACACCCTGGCCCTGTCCGCTGCAGCAGCCGCGCTCTACATCCCCTCCCACATCCTGCCCATCCTCTCCATCACCGAACTCGGCGTCACCCAGCACAAGACCATCATCGCCGGCATGATTGCCTTCTGGAAGTCCCAGTCCTACCCCATCGCCCTGGTCATCTTCTGCGCTTCCATCCTGATTCCCTTCCTCAAGATCGGGGCCCTGCTCTGGGTCTGTGCCGCCGCCACCGGCCACGCCCGGACCCAACCCGGGTCGCTGAGCCGCGTCTACTGGCTGACCGAATTGCTCGGTCGCTGGTCGATGATCGACATTTTCGTGGTCGGCATCCTGGTCTCGGTGGTGCAGCTGGGCAATTACACCACCATCGTCCCGGGACCGGGCGCGCTTGCATTTGCTGCCGTGGTCGTGCTTACCATGCTGGCAGCAATGGCCTTTGATCCACGCCTGATGTGGGATTACATCGACAAGACAGAGGGCGATGACCGCCAATCCGCGCCCGACTCCACCCCCAAACAAACCAGCTCTTGAGCGACGACCACTCTAAGTCCGCACCCAGCCCTTCCGTCCGCCGCAGCCGCAAGTGGAACATCGTCTGGGTCGTGCCCATCCTCGCCCTGCTGCTGGGTGGCTGGATGCTCTATCGCCACTTTGGCACCACCGGGCCGGTAGCCACCATCCAGTTCGAGACCGCCGAGGGCATCCAGGCCGGCAAGACCGAGGTTCGCTGCCGCTCGGTCAAAGTCGGCATGGTGCGCAACGTCAAGCTCTCCGACGACCTCAACTCGGTGGTGGTCGTCTGCGAACTCAACAAGGAGGCCGGCAAGCTGCTGCGCGAGAACACCAACTTCTGGGTGGTCAAACCCCGCCTCACTGCCGCCGAAATATCGGGCCTCGGCACCCTCCTCCAGGGCGCCTACATCGAGCTCGACCCCGGTCCCGGCGGTGGCGATCGCCGCTCCCACTTCGACGGGCTGGAAGTGCCTCCCACCACCAACAGCAGCGTGCCCGGCAGGCGCATCACCCTCACCACCAAGGAGGCCGGCTTCCTGCAAATCGGCGCCCCCATCCACTACCGTGGTTTCGAGGTCGGCCGCATCGAAAGCCGCGAACTCAGCGAGGATGGCAGCAAGGTTTCCTACAAGGCCTTCATCAGCAACGAACACAGCCACCTGGTCACCACCAACTGCCGCTTCTGGAACAGCAGTGGGCTCGACATCAGTGCCGGCACCTCCGGCGTGACCGTGCGCACGCCCTCCATCCAGTCGATGATTTCGGGGGGGGTGTCCTTCGGTTTCAACGATGGCATGGATCCCGGTGAACCCGTCGAGGACGGGGCCAGCTTCCGGCTCTACGGCGACAAGGAGGCGGCCCGCCGTTCCACCTTCACCCCCACCCTCAAGTTCCTCCTGCTCTTCGATCAGTCGGTGCGCGGACTGACCACCGACTCCGCCGTCGAATTCCGCGGCATTCCCATCGGTCGAATTTCCCGGATCTCCTTCGATCTGCTCGAGTCCCACCAGGATCCACGAGTTCCGGTGCTCATCGAGATCGACCCTTCCAAGTGCCGGCCCAAGAGCGACGACATCAGCATGCGTCCCGACATCCTCTTCTTCCTCGAGGAGGTCAAGGAGGGCCTGCGCGCCTCGCTCAAGACCACCAACCTCATCACCGGTGCCGTCCACATCGAGTTCGACTACCATGCCGATGTGGAAGCCGCGAGCATCGGCAAGCTCGGCCAGTATGCCACCTTCCCCACCGTGACCGGCGGCCTGACCGAGCTCGAACCCAAGATCAACCGCATCCTCGGCAAGTTCCAGGACCTGCCGCTCGAGAAGGCGATCGCCTCGCTGACCGAAGCCACCGAGAGCGGACTGAGCATGGCCGACTCCGTGCGCAAGATGATGGAGGATCCGAACTTCCAGCAGCTGCCCGCCGACCTCAACGAGACCCTCGACGAACTGCGCGCAACCCTGCAATCCCTCAAGGCCGTCGCCGACCTGCTCGAGCGCAAACCCAACGCCATCATCTTCGGCCGAGACAAGAAGAACGATGGGGATGAGAACGACGACCAAGACGCCGGCCCCATCCGGGTCGGACCGAGGAGTCGGTGAAAGGCGCTTCGCGCCGGTGGTCATCGGTCATTGGTCATTGGTCATCAGTCATTGGTGCTGGCGCAGCTCTGACGCGCCATATGATTCACTCGCCACAACGCTCCCGCCCGCACGGGGACATGCAATTCTTTGGCGCAGCCAAAGTTGCGTGTCCCCTGCTGACAAAAAGAGAGATGTTAACTGTAGCGGCAACGACCGAAGGTCCGACGAGCAACGCGAGTTGGTATGACTGAGTCCGACCTCGGAGGAGGCCGCATTTCTCGTGGATCAAGTGGAGCGAGATCAGTCTATGACCGTCGACCACCGTCCGAGCATCGTTTCGACGGTCATAGACCGCCGCTACAGCCTTGCCGCTGGCATGGACAGCTTGTTAGCCTGCACCATGCGCGTTGTTCTCTCCTCCATCTGCAGCTTGCTTTTGCTCGGCATCGCCCATGCGTCCGAGATCGCAGCATGGAAAGCGCCCTTCATCGATCTATTTGGATACGATTTGGAGCCAGGCCGCCTCAATGTCCTTGAGAGCCCTCCGGAAAAATCAATCTTCTTCAATGAAGGTGACAAGCTACGCGCGCTCAGTGACGAGCAGATCAAAGCCCATCTACCGACCAATCCTGCACTGGAATGGGTGGTGTGGAATGAAACCACCGGACGCTTGATCACCAAATCGGATTGGAGCGGATTTCTACAGCTGCAAGCTCAACTGGATCTCAATCCCATCTATCAGGTTCGCAACACCATTGCCTGCCATCTTGTCGAAGATCCCGCCAAGCCGCCGGTGATGGATGCCAAACCCCTCTTTCAGTTCTCAGTCCTGAGTCGCTCCGGTGAGCAGGCCGAGCTCAACTGGAAGCAAGGAGACTTGGCGCTCAACTTCCTCATCGAAAGCACCATCGGGGTGGATCCGAATTTTATCTATACCCGCTTAAGCGGAACAGCTCATCACAGCGAGGCCTCTCGCATCCACCTCGGCACAGCTGCCACCAGCTTTGGCGGAGAAGCCCTGTGGATTGCCCGCGACTACGATGGCAAAAGCGGTCTCGATTTCATTCTTCGCTCCGAGGCAGAGCATCTGGACGGCACCCCTCACCATCAATCCATCCAAGTGCAGCGTGAGGGGAAAGCCCATTCCATCAATACCAACTCCCACACGAAAACGGGCACCCATAAAATCAACGAGACCCACTGGCTGATGAAGATCAAGCTCTCACTTGGGACGGTCCACAAGCTCATTGATCCCAATCACTACTCGGGCGATCAGGTTGATCCCTTTTCGACCGTCGAACCCGATCCACCCAAGCCCATGGAAATCCCTCTGATTGTCCCTCCGGACGACCTCAAGGAATGGCTCCAAAAACCTGTCTGGGACATGAGCAAAGTGATCAAATCATCCGGCATTGAAGTCGGTGATGCAGATTTCGCCGGCTACGAGCCTCAGAGCGGCATCCTTTATTTCTACACCAACAAAGAATTGGAACTGGATAAAATGGAGCAGCTTTTTCACTCAGGCTGCGGGCACCCCCGCAACACCTTCGCCACATGGGATCACCATGGCCAATCCGGCGTCTTGGCGCGATCGGGAGAAATCGCCACCATCGCGCGCATCAGCAAAGACGGCCCGAGCCTGCGGATGTTCGAATTCCAGCCCACCGTTGGTGGAAACGATGAGTTGGTCAACTTGCGCCTCCACGCCGAGGACAACAGCCGCCCCGATCAAGCCTTCATGCTCGACGGCGCATACACACTTGAGGTGGGCCAATGGAAAACAGTCAGCGAACACCAGGGCCCCGCAGGCAATGAGGCAGCCCGCATCAAAGTGGACTTAATCGACATCCACGATCATTAGGCTAAGCTGCGTCATCGACCCGCACTCCTCCACCCCCGAACTTCTCTCCCCCGCCGGCAACTGGGACTGTGCCCGTGCGGCCGTGGCGGCAGGTGCGGATGCCATTTATTTCGGCCTACCCCAGTTCAATGCGCGGCTGCGCGCCGACAACTTCACCAACGAGGATCTGCCCGAACTCATGGACTTCCTCCACCGTCACGGCGTGCGTGGCTTCGTGACGATGAACACCCTCATCTTCACCGGCGAGCTCGAAGCCGCCGAGGCCCAACTGCGCGCCGTCGCCGAGGCCGGAGTCGACGCCCTCATCATCCAGGACTTGGGCCTCGCCAAGATGGCCAGCGAGATTGCGCCCAAGGTCGAGATCCACGCCTCCACCCAGATGACCATCACCTCGCCCGAGGGCTTGCAGTTCGTCGAGTCGCTGC
>JAWVYP010000213.1:0-4769 GCA_033722655.1 Akkermansiaceae bacterium
ACGCTTGGTGTGGGTGAACCCGGCACCAAGAGCTGGCAGGAATGGAAGGCGGTTGAGAGTGGGCCTGAAGAGACGACCAAGGTCCACAAAGCGGATTTTTGACCCGTCAGTCCATGACGCATGGGAAGACGGGTGGCCTGACGCTCCGGCTGCTTGGCAGTGCAGCCGGATTCATGGTCTCGCCGTCACATCGGGGATCTTCTGCTCCTCGATGATCACGCTGAGCGGTCCGATGGCGGGCAGGTCGTCGCCGGCCTTGAAGTTGTTCATGGGGAAGTTGGCAACGGCTAGGGTGAGCGGGCCGCCCTTGAAATCCTCCATGAACCCGCTCCACACGTGACTGCCGCTCTTGCCCTGACGGCGCCAGGCGGTGACCCCGCTCTTGCGCTCGCCCATCAGCTTGCCGTTGGCGTAGATGGCGAAGCCCTCGCCGGAGTTGGCGTTGATGCTGCCCTCGATGCGCACGCGGTAGCGGTGGCCTTCCTTGGCAGGCGGCAGATCGAAGGTCTTGCGCATCAGCAGGACGTCGTTCTCGATCACGGTGGCCGGCTGCGGGCGCTCGGCGGGATACAATTGGGCATAGCGGGTGGTCACCCACTCGATCTTCTCGGGCCATTCCTTTGGAACGGTCTTGCCGAAGGGGGCCGGAGCGGTCTTCCAGCCGGCCTTTTTGGCGTCGAAGTCCTTGGCGAACCAGTTCTTCTGATCGGCGGGAATCTCGAACTTCACCGGAGCCGTCTTGGCTTTCTCGCCCTTGCCGGGGGCCGGGGCGTCGTAGGGGTTGAACTCGGCATCAAAGGCGAGGATGTCCCAGTTGCCGGTGCTCATCTCGGGCAGCACGGGCTTCCACTCGTAGGTGTCGATGCGCGCCTCCTTGAAGAAGGCGGCGATGTCGTCGACGGGGTCCTCAAGGTATTCGGGGAATTTTTCGGGCTTGGGCTGGGAGGGGGCGAATGCGCCTTCGAGCTTCTTCTGGTTGCGCGGCTGCTTGAGGTATTCCACCAGCAGGCCATCGAGGATCATGGGCTTGCAGGCGGCCTCGGAGGCGGCGATTTCGGCCTCCGTCGGCTCAGGCGTTGCAGCTTCCCTCTTCATCGCCGCCAAGGTCTTGGCCTTGCGGTCCGACTTGGGCATGGCTTGCGCCTCGCCACCGAGCAGGCGCACCATGGCGCGACCCATGGCTTCGCCGGTGAGCAGGTAGAACTCCGGATTGCGGTGGTAGTGGTAGTCCTGGTTGCGGGGAGACTCCTCGAGCTCGCGCCAGAAGTCGCGGGTGTCGACACTGGCGACATTGCCCTCGAAATTGGGATGCTGCTCGGGATCGCCGACCGCCATCTGCGCCTCCCATACGCCCTTCCAGTCGCCGGAATTGATGCGGTATCCACCGAAGCCGGCCGTGGCGACCACGGCCTTCATGTCCGGGGCCTCGAGATCCTTGCGCAGGTCCTGGATCAGGTTGACCAGATGGCCTTCGTATTCCTCCTTGGACGAGCCGCGGTCCTTGTGGCCTTGGAACCAGCAGAAGCCGGTCAGCTCGTAGCCCTGGCCCTGATAGCCCGGAACAAAGGTTTCGATGTTTTCGAGGGTGTCGCGCACGCCTTCCAGCATGAGGCGGTATTCCAGTCCCTCGTAGTTGTTGTCGGGTTCGGTGCGCTCGCTGGAAGGCGGCTGGAAGTCGAACTTGAGCGAGCGGTTGCCCATGGCGGTCTTGATCAGCAGCACCGGCTCGTCGTGGAAGCTGCCCATGACGAAACCGAAGCCGACCTCGGGGCCGAGGCTGCCGCCGTTGGAGTCTGCGCTCAGGGGGCTGAACCTCTTGCCCTTGCTGACCCTTGCTTCCACGAAGTGCACGTCCTGGCGCACGGTCCACTCGTTCTCATCGTCGACGAGATGGGGAAACTTGCCGTCCTTGCGGGTGAGCGTGACGAGGTCGCCCTTGCCTTCGAGGTCCACCTGTTCGAGCCAGAGGACGGCGGAGCCGGGCTTGGCGTAGGTGATTTCCAGGGGGTAGCGCTTGCCGGCTTCGAGAGTAATCTTGGTGAGGCTGGCTTCGCCGCCTGCTTCCTTCCTGTAGACCTCCTTGCCGTCGACCGTGGCCGTGGCATGGCTGCTGTCGCCATAGCCCACGTGCACCAGGTAGTTGCCGCTGTTGGGAACATCGATGAAGTATTGCGTGGTCCCTGCCTTGAGGGTGCCGGTGGGAGCGACCGGGCTCTGGCCTTCGGCGTCCCTGTAGAGACCGTGCTTGCGCAAGCCGGGCTGTCCCTTCCAGATCCATTTGCAGGCTCCGCGTTGGCGGCTGGTGCCCGCGTGCATCCTGCCCTCGATGATGGCCGGCTCGGCGGAGAGATAGACGAAGGGGTATTGCGGAGCTGCGCCTTTGAGATCACCCATGCCGACCATGTTGGACTGGCCGGCGAGGATGTAGACCTTGACGGGCTTGGTGAGGTCGCCGGGTTTGCCGTCGGGGCGGTCAAACTCGAGCGGGATGGGAGCGGCATGGAGGGCGGTCAGCGTCAGTGCTGCCGCAAATAGGCTTAGGCTTTTCATGGGGTCAGTTGGGTGGGCCATCTTGGATGGCGGTGGGTTTTACGCAGGCAGGTGGATCAGTCCTTCAAGGGAGTGAGTTCAATCTTGCTGAACTCGACCTCGGCCCCCTCGGCCTGCAGGCCGATCTTGCCCTCGGTGGCGGTGGCCTTGTGGCCATGGTTCACCTTGTCGCCGTTGAGGTGGACGATGATCTCATCGCCCCTGCAGACAATGGTCATGGTGTTCCATTCGCCCAGCGGCTTTTCGGAGTCATCGGTGAGATTGAGGAGGCGGCGGGCGTCGGTCTGTCCGCCACCCCACTTCTGGCCTTTCTGGCGCGGGCGGCGCTTCTTCATGTCGGGGACTTCGATGTCCTCCTCGATCACCCAGAAGTCGCCGGCGTCGCCGTGCATCAACTGCACCTCGATGCATTGGGGATGCATGTTGCCGCGCACGCGCAGTTTGGATGCGTGGACCAACACGCCACTGTTGCCGGGCTTGCCGGGGAAGCGGTATTCGACGACCAGCTTGTAGTTCTTGAAACTTTCCTCGGTGAGGAGCTGGCCCCGCGGATTGCCCAGCGAAACGAGCTTGCCATCGCGGACAATGAAGCTGGGTTGGATGTCGGGCTTCTTGTCGGCCTTGGGGATGTCGGCTTTCCAGCCGCTGAGATCCTTGCCGTTGAAGAGATCGATGGGCTCAGCGGCGAGCAGGGCAAGGGGCAGCATCGCCAGGATGGCGAGGATGGAGGCTTTCATGGGCCTATCCAAGCGTCCGGGGAGGCTGAAATCCAGCTTGAAGGAGCTAGCCCGAATCGTTCATGAACGATCCGGGCTGGCTTCGACTCATCTGACAGTTGGACAAATGCAGCCTCTACTGTATGGTCCATGTAATGACCGATTGCTGGCTGCGCACGTCTAGACGGCTTCAGGCCATCCTGTGGCCATTCTTGATGCTGCCTGTGCAGGGGATGATTCTGGTCACCGGCGACAATGCCGCCAATCAGAGCGCTCCGGACTCGGCGCGCACAGACATATTCAATGCCGTGGCCCAGGTGGTGACAGACACAGGCACGGGTGGCTATGGCAGCGCGGTCCACGTGAGGGGCAAGTACCTGCTCACCGCCCACCACGTCAATGTGACAAACGGATCGCACGTGACTTTCGACGGGGGCAACACCTTGTGGCAGCGCGATACCGCCTTCACACCCCGCCAGATCGGCACAGCCGACCTCAAGCTCATCAAGCTCATCGAGGATCCAGGTCTTCCAGACAAGCAGCTCTTTACCGCCGCCGAAGGCGATGTGCCCTACACCGCAGGAGTGCCACCACAAACCGTGTACACCACCGCCACGATTGTGGGCGTGGGCATCGGGCGCAGCAGCTCTGACAGCGATGGCAACCTGATCTGGAATTGGGGAGCAAACTCGACCATGGCCAAGCGTTGGGGGCTCAACCGCATCGAGGGCTCGATCAATCCGCTGGAATACGATTCCTACAGTTACGAGGCGCTCTACACCACGCTCGAGGCTGGCTCTGGCGACAACGAGGCGGCGGTCACCCGTTATGATTCGGGTTGCGGCCTGTTTGTGGAACACAACGGCGTGTGGAAAATCGCGGGCATTGCCACCGCTGTGCAAACCAACGGCTCGTCCACCTTCGATGACCTTGCCGGAGACGCGAACTACTTCGTGCGCATCAAGACCTATGCCGCCGACATCGAGGCCGCCATTCCTGACCTCGACACCTACTCGGGCTGGAAGGTCGACCACTCCCTGTATGATGCGGATGCCAACGACAGCGCCGACACCGATGGCGATGGCATCCCGCAGCTGCTCGAATATGCCCTGGGGGGTGACCCCAAGCAGATGGATCTCAGCATCTTGCCGACCCAGCAGGTCGTCGACGACGGCGGCACCGAATACCTGGAACTGGTGGTGACCCGGCCCATCGGCCTGCAGGGCATCAACTACGTGCCCCAGACCGACACCACGCTCACCTCCTGGCCTACCGACTCCACCGGCATCGCCGATCCGAACCCCGCGCCCACCGACAACGGGGACGGCACCGAGACCCTGATCTATCGCCGCGCGCAGGCGCTGTCGGATGCGGCGCGAGCCTTCATGCGCCTGAAGGTGGAGAGCAACTGATCAGTCCTTCGAGCTGACCAAAAAGCGCCAGGTCCCGCTGCCCAGCTCCGTGTGGTAGATGTCAGCTTGAGCCTCGGGTGTGTCGAAGCCG
>JAWVYP010000214.1:0-4747 GCA_033722655.1 Akkermansiaceae bacterium
CAGTCATCCCTCTGAGTTCACCCGTCGCCGTCACGATTGATTCTCCGGCCGACGAAATCTGAGAGACATAGCAATTCACATCTTGGAAGTACTCTGCAAGGAGAAACGGGGGGAAACAGGGAATCCGGAGGTGGGTGGGGAAGCGGGCAGGAGTCGTGTGTGGGCTATCGAGCCAATGAGAAAAGCGCCACAGGCAGGTCTTGTTGTCTTTGCATCAATCCATTGGGGCCTTCATCTCAGGGCAGGGGCAGAAATCAGAGCTGAGAGCTGCGCAATCCCCATCATTCCGTCAAATCCGTGAAGGTCACCGAGTTGATCTTCACCCCGGCGAGGGCGTTGAGCACGTCGATGACGCGCTGGTGCTCGGCGTCGTCGGCAGCATAGATCTGAACCAGCGGCTTCTCTCCAGTGGCGTCCACGCCTTCCTTGTAGAACTGGAGCTTCTCGGTGAGCTGGGGCAATTCGCGGACCGAACCATCCATGTCCAGGGGGGTCTTGTTCTGACCCTCGTAGATGCCTCCACCGCCCTCGATATGGATCAGCAGGGGTTTGATCTTGGGAGGATCTCCGGCCGAGTTGGGCGAGGGCAGGGCGAGGCTCAGGTCGCTCTCGCGGGGTTTGATGGTCGACGTCACCAGGAAATAGATGAGCAGCAGGAAGCAGACGTCAATGAGTGACGAAATGTCCAGTCCGGGATCCTCATCAGGTTCCGTCTGTTGTCTCTTGTGGCGTGCCATGGATCAGTTGGGATGGAAGGGTTGTTGGGGATGGAAGGCTTGGGAGCGTGGGTTCGGGGGGCAGGCGCGCCTACTTTCTGGGCTTGTTGAAGACCGCAAAGATCACCTGGTTGACCCCTGCCTCCGCAGCCGCGCGGACCGCCACCCGGCTGTGCTTAAAGATTGCATTCTGGTCACCGCGAAGATGGAGGCGGGGCTCGAGCGCCATGGACTCGATCATGTCCTTTTGCTTCTCGACGTAATCCTTGATCGCGCCTTCGTCCGGAAGGATGGTATCGTATTCCTGCGCGGTGTAGGTGCCGTCAGGCCGCACATTCACCACGATCCGGCCGTCCTTGAGGGTCTGGGCCACTGCGTTCTTGGCAACCGGCGGCTCCACCTTGGGGTCGGTCTTCACGATGATTGCCGTGGCGTTGACGATGAAGAAGATCAGCAACAGGAAGACCATGTCGATCATCGGCGACATGTCCAGTTGGCACTCGTCTTCGTTGCCGGCAGAGGATCTGCGTAGTTTTGAGGAAGCCATGGCGGTGGTGGGTTGTTGAGTTCGAGGTGGTGGGCACTGGGGTCTGGCAATCCAGCTTGCCCGGGGTACAGCGAATCACCCTACACCCGTTCGAAGCGCGTTTCCAGCAAAGACTTACTCGGCGATGCCCTCGGGAATCTTGGCGTAGAGGGTGTCGGCGTTGACAGTCGCCACTGCCGCATTGAGGAGTTCCTCGGAGGTATGCACGCAATCCGCAACCATGGAAAGGAAGCGGTTCTTGAGGATGTAGAAGGTCAGAATGCAGGGAACTGCGGTGAACAGGCCCCAGAGGGTGGTCAACAGGGCCACCGAAATGTCACCGGCGAGGTCACCCGGATCCGGAGTGCCGGAGGTTTCCAGGGTAGCGAACGCACTGACCATGCCGATCACCGTACCCATCAGGCCGAGCATCGGAGCGGTCTGGCCAATCACCGAGATGTAGTTGATCCAGGTCATGGTCTTGCGGTTCTCGTTGATGGTGAAGTCGGCCATCGCGTCCTCGACCTGGTCGCGGCCCAGGGTTTCGGGCTGGGTGGCATCGATGTTGGGGAAGGAGTAGGCAACCAGGCGCCCCAGATAGGAGGGATGGGAGGCCGCCAGTTCGATGGCGGAGCGGACCCGGCAGTTGGCCATGTGGTCAAGCAGGCTCATCTTGAGATCCTCGGGGCAGAACTTGGATTTGGAGAGTGCCATCGAGTTGAAGACGGCCAGGGCAATGAAGGCAACAATCGCACCCGCAATCAGGAACATGGTCTTACCGCCATCGAGCACCCATTGATCGAGGAGGCTTTTGTCACCCTTGGCTTCTTCCTGGGCGAGAAGGACTGGGGCGGTAAGGAAAAGGGTCAGCAGGGTGGGAACAACTGCGGATCGGACACGGCGGGTGGTTTTATGTATCATGGTCGATGATCTAGGTGATTTGCTTACTCTCGAAATCCGCTCGAAACGGGCAAGAAGAAAGTTCATCGCACTTCGATTCTCAGGAGGGTGGATTTGTCTTGAAATTCATGCCATCCTGTCCTTGTGCGCAACCCGCCCAAGCGCTAACAGCAAGTCGTGGCCGAACACTTCAAAACCCACCGAAAACGTCCCAGCCTATCCAGCAACCTGCTGCGCATCCTGCTCATTGCCGGCGGCTCCATCGCCATTCTACTGCCCGCCTGGTTGCCCAACCGCCCCACCGTACCCATCGAGCGCGGCACCGTGGAAATGATTCAGGCTCTGCTGCTTGCAGCTTCCGCGGTGGTCATGTTCGGAGCCAGTGCCCATGCCGGCCGCTATCGCCCGATGGCCCGTGTGATGGCAGTGGGTTTTGTCGCCGCTCTGGTGGGCGAGATCGAGGATTTCGTCTCCGGTATCTTGGGTTGGGCCTTCCCCGAAAGCTGGCTCATCGGCGGCCTGCTTCTGTTTGCCGTGGTGACCGCATTGCGCCACAAAAGTATCACGCTCGAATTTTTTTCCATGCTCGGCCGCCACGCCGGCGCCGGCCTGATTGCCGCCGCCCTGCTCATCAACTACGTCTTCAACATCCTCATCGGCAGCCCGGCATTCTGGAAGGCCGCTCTCGGACCCGCCTTTTCCAGTGATGTTCCGGTCATCTGCAAGGGCTATCTGGAACTTCTGGCCTGCTACCTTCTCTTCATCGGTGCGCTCGGCCTGTCACTGACCATGGCGCGGCGGCCGGATGATGCCCAATGAGGAACAGCGACCTCACCACTTTTTCCATGTTCCACATCGTTCTGGTCGAGCCCGAGATCCCGCACAACGCAGGAGCTGCCGGACGCCTGGCCCTGGCCACCGACTCCACCCTCCACCTGGTCGAGCCCCTGGGATTCTCGCTCGAGGACAAGCACGTCAAGCGCACCGGCCTCGATTACTGGAAGGATGTGAAGCTCCAGGTCTGGCCCAAGCTCGAGGCCCTACGCGAGCAGGCGGATCCAGAGGCCCGCTTCTGGTTTTTGAGCACCAAGGCCAGCGCTTCGCCCTGGGACGTCCGCTTCCAGCCCGGCGATTACCTCGTCTTCGGTCGCGAAACCGCAGGCCTTCCGGCCGAATTGGTCGCCGCCGAGGGAAAACAGGCGCTGCGCATTCCCATGGCGCCGGGCGGCACGCGCAGCCTCAACCTGTCGACTGCGGTTGCCGTCATCCTCTACGAGGCGGTGCGCCAACAGCAGCCCGATTGGAGCTGAATCCGGCCACCCAGCAGGCCCACCGCAAGAAAGGGACTTGCAGCAGTGCCCGAGGCGGGCGATGCAGGAGGCATGGCCATTCGTGCAGTTCTCTTTGATTTTGACGGCATCCTCGTCGACACCGAGTGGGCCATCTACCAGGCCTGGTTGAGAACCTTCCAGGCTCACGACCATGACCTGCCCCTCGAGCTCTACACCCGCTGCATCGGTTCGGACTTCGACACCTGGTCGCCCAAGACCCACCTCGAGGAGCTGACCGGCAACGCCTTCGACTGGCACGATCTCGACGCCAAGCGCCAGATCGAGATCCGCCGCGACCTCGAGGACCAGCGCGAGATGGAGGGCACGCAGGATTGCCTCAAAACCCTCGCCGCCCAATGCATCCCGGCCGCCGTGGTGTCCAGCTCTTCACACGACTGGGTGGACGGCTGGCTCGACCGGCTCGACCTGCGCATTCATTTCCAGACCATCGTCTGCCGCGGTGACGCGGAGCGCATCAAGCCCGCTCCCGACCTCTACCTCGAAGCGGCACGACGTCTCGCGCTCAAACCCGAACAGTGTCTGGTCATCGAGGATTCGCTCAACGGCGTGCGCTCGGCAAAGGCCGCGGGCATGAAGGTCTGGGCCGTGCCCAACCGCGTCACCGCCTGTCTCGACTTCGAGCCGGCCGATCAGGTCTTCCGCTCACTCTCCGCCTGCGCCGAGGAGCTGCAGGACCTGAGCGGACGTTGAATGCCGGCACTTGGAGCCACGACCCGGGGGGCATCCTTAGGACTTCAGGCCGGAGGCGTCGAACTCCATCACTTCCTTGCTGTTGACGGCATCCTCCCAAGTCACCACCCCGCCATTGGCATAGCCGGCCTGACGACCGAGCAGGGCCAGATAGTGGCTGTCGACGCTGGGTGCCACCGTGGCCTGCGAGAAATCGCCTTCGGTGATGTTGCGGTTGAAGGTCTCGAAGTTGCGTTCGATGCCCGGGCGGTAGATGTGATGCAGCGGCTTCTTCATGCCCATTTCCTTGATCATGTAGCGGTCGCCATAGAAGGATTTCCCCTGCTCACTGGAGCGCAGCATCAGTGGACCGTTGTAGTGGGTCTCCAGGCTGGCGAGGGAACCATGCAGCTTGAAGTAGAGGCCGTGATGATCGGGCAGGTTGTGGCCATCGATGCGCTTGCCGCGGAACATCACCTTGAGACCATCGCCATAATCGTAGGTGACCACCCAATGCTCCTTCACGTCACTCTTGCGTCAGTCGGGCAGGTGGTCGAGCAGGTGACGGCCGCTGTAGCCGGTGG
>JAWVYP010000215.1:0-4694 GCA_033722655.1 Akkermansiaceae bacterium
CCGTCACCCTATTCACCGGCCAATGGGCCGACCTGCCGCTCGAAAAACTCGCTCCTCTTGCCTATGAAATGGGCTACGACGGCCTTGAACTCGCCTGTTGGGGCGACCACTTCGATGTCGACAAAGCCGTCAGCAGCAAGAAATACATCAAGGAGAAGTGGGAACTGCTCTCCGACCACGGCCTGACTTGCTACTCGATCTCCAGCCACCTCGTTGGCCAGTCCATCTGCGATCCCATCGACGAACGCCACCAGGCCATCCTGCCCGAGGACGTCTGGGGTGACGGCGACCCCGAGGGAGTCCGCAAACGAGCGGCCAAGAAGATGATCAAGACCGGCAAGGCCTGCCGCAAGTTCATGGATGCACGCCCAAAGCGCGAGAACCTCGACAAGTTTGCCCCCGTGGTCAACGGTTTCACCGGCTCCTCCATCTGGCACGCCCTCTACGCCTTTCCACCCACCGACCAGGCCTTCCTCGAGAAAGGCTATGAGGACTTCGCCAAGCGCTTCGGCCCCATTCTCGAGGCCTTCGACAAGGAGAAGGTCAACTTTGCCCTCGAGGTGCACCCCACCGAAATCGCCTTCGACATCGCCTCCGCCCACCGCGCACTCAAGGCCGTCAAGAACCACAAGCGCTTCGGCTTCAACTACGACCCATCCCACCTCGGCTATCAGGGTGTGGACTACGTCCGCTTCATCCGCGAATTTGCCAAGCGCATCTACCACTGCCACGTCAAGGACGCCTGGTGGGGCCACGGTGACGGCACCGTCGGCGTCTTCGGTGGCCACACCGACTTCGGCGACCCACAGCGCTACTGGGACTTCCGCTCTCCCGGCCGCGGTGACGTCGAGTACGAGGACATCATTGTCGCCCTCAACGACATCGACTACCAGGGCCCGCTCTCGGTCGAATGGGAGGACTCGCGCATGGACCGCATCCACGGAGCATCCGAGGCCTCAAGCTTCGTGCGCAGCTTGGATTTCGAAAGCAGTGGCGTCGCTTTTGACTCCGCCTTCGACAAGGACAAGCAGTGATCGCGGACGATCCCGATCCATATTCATCCAAGGCCCCGGCAGACGCCGGGGCCTTTTGATTTCCCCCCTTGCAATCCAGGCACACCTCGCCACCTTTCCCTCCATGTCGCTCGCGCCCAAGCCAGACAGCGCACTGCTGATTGTCGGTCACGGTTCCACCGAGAACCCGGACTCCTCGACGCCCTATTTCGAGCACGCCGATGAAATCCGCAAGCGCGGCCTTTTTGCCGAGGTCCACTGCTGCTTCTGGAAGGAGGAGCCCTCCATGCGCGAGGCTCTTTACATGATCGATTCGGACGAAGTCTACGTGGTCCCCGAATTCATCAGCGAGGGCTACTTCACCCAAGAGGTCATTCCCCGCGAGCTGGAACTCACCGGGCCGACCACCGCAGTCCATGGCAAGAGCGTCCATTATTGCCTGCCGGTGGGAATCCACCCCCACATGACCAGGCTCATCCTCGCCCGAGCCAAGGAAGTGGCGCCGGATGCCAAGCCGCAGGAAACCACCCTCATCATCACCGGTCACGGCACCGGCCTCAATTCCAACTCCACCAAGGCGATCAAGGACCAGGTCAACCTCATCGCCGAATCTGGCGCGGGCTACGCCGCCGTCACCGATGCCTACATGGAGGAGCAGCCCTTCATCGCCAAGTGGGATGAACTCGGCACTGACACTCCGAATGTCATCGTGGTTCCTTTCTTCATCGCCGACGGCCTCCACTCCTACCAGGACATCCCGGTCATGCTGGGCATTGAGAAGGAAGTCGGACCGGCGGCGAGTCAACGCGAGGTCTTCCGCCAGAATCCCCACCATCTGCGCAACAAGACCCTCTATTACAGTTCGGCGATCGGTACCGAACGGCTGATGGCCGATGTCATTCTCGACCAGATTGCGGACTTCGACAGCAGCCATGGATTGCCCACCCCACCCTCCCATGGATCACCCACCCAGTCCTGATTTTCCCCCATGTCCCTGAGCCAACAACTTCTCGAACTGATCCGCAAAGGCCGTCGCCACATCGGCGAGATCCTCATCATGGATCTGGCGGACGATGGCTTCCTGCTTTGTCACCACCTCGATGCCGATGAAGCCGCTTCGGACGGTCACGGCAAGCTGGAGGTCCACCACTCGGCGGATGTCGCAAGGGCCATCTCCACCTACGACGCCGAGGGCGAATACCGTTTCGCCAAGGCCCAAGTGAACCTCAAGCGCGGCTGGGCCATCCTACTGCCCAACGAGCGCGAGCTGCTTCGCGCCCTGGATCTCTTCTACCCTGCAGGCGTGGGCATTTTCCTCGCCCATCAGGACGGCAGTCTCGAGATCGAGCACATGCGCGACAAACTCAACCGCCAGACGGGCATGTACAAGTTCGCCCGCAACATCAGCGACGAAGGCGCCCAAGCCCTGATCAAGGACCTCTGCGGCCCGGCCCATCAATGCGCCCGCCGCATCCTCTGGCAAATCGACGAGAACACCCCGCTCGAGAACAGCGAGGCCAGCCGCTACAAGGGCATTTGCGCCGGCAGTGAGAGTGAAGCCATTCCACTCATGTGCCGCGAGGCCTGCAACCACTTCGTGGCGCAGGCCCGCAAGGTGTCCAAGCAGGAATTCGAGGCCGCACAGGGGACCCGGAAAAAAAACTGAGTCCGCTCGCCCGCGATGATCAGCGGCCCGGAGGCATCTGGAAGGGCATTCCTTGGCGTTGTGGAGCATCCTCGATGGATTCCAGCTCCAGTTCGAAAATCAGGGTGCTGTTGGGACCGATGTCCGGACTGGCGCGTTGTTCGCCGTAGGCAAGATCGGGAGCGAGGTAGAGCTTCCATTTGGCGCCCACCGGCATGGTGGTCAGTGCTTCGCGGAAGCCGGGAACGACCTGCAAGGTCATGGGAATGGTTTCGCCTTCGGGAGAGGCATCGAATTCGGTGCCGTCGATGAGGGTGCCCCGGTAGTGCACATTGAAGATCTTCTGGACGGGCGGCTCGCCCTCCTTGGGCGCCTGGTAAACCTCATCACCGCCCTTTTGGAGAACTTCGTACTGGAGACCGCTGTCGGTGGTGACCACTTCTTCGCGCTTCTTGTTTTCGGCAAGGAACGCCTTGCCTTTCTCGAGATTTTCTTCAGCAAGTTCCTTCTCGCGCTTCTCGATTGCTTTTCCGAACTCAGCCATCGCCGTCGCGAGGGTGATTTCGGGAACTCCGAGTTCCTCGCCACCAAAGGCATCCGCAAATCCTTTCATGAAGGATTCCCTTTCCAGGTCTGACATCTTGACGCCAAACTGGCCGAAATTCCTCGCAAAATCGGCGCCCGTGCGGTGGCCCAGGGCGTAGGAGGCGGCAGTCTTGACCTCCTCATCAGAGAGCTTGGGAGCTTCAGCTTCAGCTTTGGCGGGCTCGGCGGCTTTGGGCGCCTCGTCCTCGGTTTTTTCCTGCTTGGCTGCATCCTGCGCCAGGGCAGGCAGGCAGAAAGAGAGGGAGAGCACACCGGCGAGGCAGTGCTTGCTGATCGGGAAGATTGGGAATGGGTTGCGTATCATTGACCCAAACTAGGCCTGCACTCCCGGGCTGTCCAGAACAGGCTTCCGGCGACCGAAGCGGTCCCGCGAAAAGCGGATCTTTCCCTCAAGGGATTCCGCCGGATGATCCTTGTGTTGTCGGCTGATGGGCTCCAATCGCTTCATCAAGCCGATGCCGTTGGCAAGCTGGATGGCAAGGCCCGGGCGCGCATTGACCTCGATCATCATCGGGCCCTGCTCTTGATCGATCATGAGATCCACTCCCAGATAGCCCAGTCCGGTCATCTCCTGACAGATCACCGCCATTTCCAGGATGCGGTCCCACCCCGGCAACTGGATGCCCAAGAGGGGAATTTCGGTATCGGGGTGGCGCTCCAGCTTGTTTCCGTGGTGGACCGCACGCACCGTCTTGCCGGTGTCGATGTCGATGCCGATGCCGACTGCTCCCTGGTGGAGATTCGCCCGGCCGTCGGATTCGCGTGTGGCCGCCCTCAACATGGCCATCACCGGATAGCCGTGCATCAGGACCACGCGGATGTCCGGCGCTCCCTGGTAGCTGATTTGCGTCATCAGCTCGGACGGGCGGACCCGGTATTCGATCAGGGCCACGTCCCGGTTGCCGCCCAAACTGAACAGGCCGGCCAGGATGTTGACCACGTGATGCTTGATCCCGTCGTGGCTGAGCGTGACGCCACTGGGTTTGAGATACTGCCCCCCCTTGCGACCATCGATGACCAGCACTCCCTTGCCCCCGGATCCACGCGCGGGCTTGATGACGAAGGACTCCAAGCCAGCCAACAGGCTTTCCAGACCACGGATGTCGCCGGAACTTTTGATCACCCCGTAGGTCTTGGGCACTTCCAGCCCACGGGCCTCTGCCAGGGCCTTGGTTTGCAACTTGTCGTCCACGAGCCGGTAGAGCCGCCGCGGATTGTTGGGACGGAGGTAGCGCGCATTGCGCATGTTGATGCCCACCACCCCCATCTCGCGCAGTTCGGAGGGCATGCGCATCCAGCGGTGCCACCAGCGGGCATCCTCCCGGGGCTTGGCGGAATCACTCATGGCTCAGGCGCTTTCGAAATTCTTGAAGCGGATCAGTTCGGAGAGGCGGTAGCCGGTGTAGCGGCCAATCATCAGGATGCCAGCG
>JAWVYP010000216.1:0-4667 GCA_033722655.1 Akkermansiaceae bacterium
AGTTCGCTGAGTTCCTCCTCGATGCGCGCGGAAATGATCACGGTTTGCGCTCCACTGTGTTCAGCGGCGTAGTCGCGCACCTTGGCGACCATGGAATTGTTGGTGGGGTCGGCGAGGACCTCGGCGAGTTCGTCCTCGTTGACATTGCAGGCGTAGATGGTGCGCTTGGAGGAGAGCAGGAAGAAGTCCTTCACAATGGGCTTTTCCTCCTCGCTGAACTCGAGGGTAAGGGCGGGTTTGCCCTGGTCGAGGTGGGGCAGGATCCGGTCGATGAGTTCGAGTTCCTTCTTGGCTTCCTTGTCGCCGCCCTTGGCCTTCTTCTCGCGGCTGCTGCGGCGCTTTTCGAGCGAGGTCATGTCGGCGATGATGAGTTCGGAATTGATGATCTCGATGTCGCGGATGGGATCGACCGAGCCGAGTTCGTGGATGATGTCGTCGTTCTCGAAGCAGCGCACCACCTGGACGATGGCGTCGGTCTCGCGGATGTTGGCGAGAAACTTGTTGCCGAGTCCCGCTCCCTCCGAGGCGCCCTCGACCAGGCCGGCGATGTCGACGAACTCGATGGCGGTGGGCACCACCTTCTGCGACTTGGAGATCTCGGCGAGGCGGGCGAGCCTGGAATCCGGAACGCTGACCATGCCGACATTGGGATCGATGGTGCAGAATGGGTAGTTCGCGGACTCCGCCTTGCGGGTGCGAGTGACCGCGTTGAACAGGGTGGATTTTCCGACGTTGGGGAGGCCTACGATTCCGGCTTTGAGCATGGCGGCGGGAGATTGGGACGGGGCAGCGGGGGAGGACGAGAAAAATCTTGAGCGATTGAGAAATTGCCTCGATCCCGTCGTATCCTCGGAGCGGTCCATGGCAATTGACAAGAATTCCCTTTGTCATGGCCCACAGAATCATGGAAATTCCCCCAATTATGATCAAAAGCCTCACCCGTCCCCTGATGATCACCTTGATCTTCGGTCTCGCCAGCTGCAGTGCCGACCAGGAAGCGAACACCGACGCGAAACCGGTCACCGACGAGAAAGCCGCGGTGCCAGCTGATGAAGAGGGCTTTGAGCCCATGTTCAACGGCAAGGACCTGAGCGGCTGGCAGACCACCGGCAACTGGAAGGTCAAGGAGGGCAACATCGTCACCCTTGAGCCCCGTCCGGGTGAGCATGGCTGGCAGCGTTATGCCGACTACCTCACCACCGCGGGAAAGTATGGCAATTTCGAGCTCAAGCTCGACTTCAAGTTCGAGCCCAAGGGCAATTCCGGCGTCTTCATGCGCGTGGGGAACCTGGAGGACCACGTCAACAGCGGCTTCGAGGTGCAGATCCTCGACACCCACGGCAAGGAGAAGTTCGGCCCCCACGATTGCGGTGGCGTCATTCGCACGGCCGCTCCCTCCGAGATGGTGGTCAAGCCCGCCGGCGAGTGGAACCGCTACCACATCACCCTGGTCGACTCGCAGCTCAAGGTGGTGCTCAACGATGTGCAGATCATCGACATCGACATCAGCAAGACCGATCTCAAGGACCGCCCGATGGAGGGCCACATCAGCTTCCAGGATGAGGGCAAACCCATCTGGTACCGCAACGTGCGCATCAAGCAACTGCCCTGATGGGAAATGCAGCTAACCCGGAAATTTCATGAAGCCTCGGTCTGCGGCTTGTCCCTCCCGATGTTGCCTGCGTTCTCCTTGAAAACGCAGTTGGGCAGAGTGTCAACTCAGCCCGAACCGCGTTTTCAGCGTCGGCCTTGGCAACATCGAGAATTCCTGCGCCTCGCCCACGAGAATCATGAAAGATCCGGGCTAAGCTGAAATTCTTAAAAGCCGAGATACGGAGAAACTGAAAAAATACTAAAATTAGATGAAAACAAGCGTCCTGTTATTGCTGTTCACTGCGCTACTCGCCCTGATTGCCCAAGCCCAGGAGAAGCACCTCTTCATTCTTTCCGGCCAGTCCAACATGCAGGGTCTCGACCCGGATGCCTCCTTCACTCCCGCCGTGGAAAAGGAATTCGGAGCCGACAAGGTCATCGTCGTCAAGGACGCCAAGGGAGGTCGCCCCATCAGGGACTGGTACAAGGACTGGAAGCCTGCAGATGGCAAAGATGTCAAAGGCAAGAATGGGGAACTCTACGATCGCCTGATGGAAAAGGTGAATTCTGCCATCAAGGGTCAGAAGCTGGCTTCGGTCACCTTCGTCTGGATGCAGGGCGAGCGCGATGCCAGGGAACAGCACGGCGAGGTCTATGCGGAGAGCCTCAAGGGGCTGATCAAACAGCTCGAGAAGGACCTCGGGCGCGACGACGTCAACTTCGTCATCGGCCGCCTCAGCGACATGGACATGGAGAACAAGCGCTACAAGCACTGGACCCTCGTGCGCGAGGCACAGGTCAAGGTGGCTGAGGAATCTGACAAGGGCGCCTGGATCGACACCGACGATCTTCCCATGAAAAAGGACAATCTCCACTATGCTCCCGAGGGCTACGCGGCCATGGGTGAGCGCTTTGCCGAGAAGGCCATCGAGCTGATCAGGAAGTAGCGGTGTAGAGCCGGTGCTGCTCGATGTAACCGGCCACCTGCTCATCCAGCCACAGGTGTTTTTTCTCACCGGCGACCAGCCGCTTGCGAATTTCGGTGGCCATGGCCTCGTGGACCGCGGGCAGAGGCCGCAGTCGGTAACCCGCTCGCGGCTCGGGCTCGCGGCCGCGGTGAAAGACCACGAATTCCACGCAGTTCGCCAGACGCTGGGGCTGGTTCCACCGCTCCAGCGCCTCCCACTGGTCGCTGCCCATGATCCAGAACAGGCGACTCTCGGGCATGTTTCTGCTCATGTCCTCGGCGGTCATCCAAGAATAGGAAGGGCCTTCGCGCCGGGTTTCGATGTCATTGACCACGGCCCAGTCCTGGTTCGCGCTCGCCAGCTTGAGCATTTCGAGCCGGTGCTCGGCGCTGGTGGGGGACTGATCCAGCTTGTGGGGCGAGATCCGGCAGGGCAGGTAGTGCACCCAGTCCAGCTTGAGCGCCTCGTGCGCCGCCTCTGCCATGGCAACGTGGCCCAGGTGGACCGGGTCGAAGGTGCCGCCAAACAGGCCGATGCGGGACGCGCTTGTCATGCCGCATGGATGCGCCTGTGGGCGCCGCGGGTCAAGGTCGGAAGGGCCTCGGATGCCCGGGAGGGGGATGGTTTGACTGGAGGGGGTGCTGGTGTAGCGTAGGCATTGCAACAGGCCCTGATTTCAAGGAAATGTGAAATACCTGCAATCCGGTGAAGACAGGCCGCCACCAATCCGTTAAACACCCGCGATGCCCTCCAAGAAAAAGAAGTCCGCCAAGAAGCCTGCAAAGCAGGAAGGTGAAGAGCAGGAAAGCGAAGAGCAGGAGAGTGATGACAAGATCAAGCACGCCTACGCCAAGACCCGCAAGAGCCTGATTGCACGCCTCGAGAACTGGGAGGACCAGCGGACTTGGGATGAATTCTACCAGACCTATTGGCGGCTGATCTACGCGGTGGCGATCAAGGCCGGCCTGCGCCAGGACGAGGCCTTCGACTGCGTCCAGGAAACCATTCTCTCCATCGCCAAGCAGAGCAAGAAGAACCTCTACGACCCCAAGCAGGGCTCCTTCAAGACCTGGCTGATGAACATGACGCGCTGGCGCATCAACGACCAGTTCCGCAAGCGCAAGAAGGACACCCACATGATGGGCGGCGACTGGGACAACGACCGCAAGACGGCCGTCATCGATCGCATCGAGGATCCGGAAGGCGACATCCTCTCGCGCCTCTGGAATGTCGAGTGGAAGAAGAACATCGCGGATGCGGCCCTGGCCCGGGTCAAGGCCCAAGTCTCGCCCAAGCAGTATCAGATTTTCGATTGCTATGTCGTCAAGCAATGGGAGGCCAAGCAGGTCCAGAAGAAGCTCAACGTGAGCATGGCCCAGGTTTACCTCGCCAAGCATCGGGTCGGAGCAGTTCTCAAGAAGGAACTCGCGAAGCTCGAAGAGGAGAATGAAGAGCCCTAATTCCAGGCCCAGTCCGGCGATTCCCGATCACGAGGTCCTGCGCAAGATTGGCGGCGGGGCCTATGGTGAAGTCTGGCTGGCCCGCGGAGTGACCGGTGCGCTGCGCGCCGTCAAGGTGGTCTGGCGCGAGGATTTCGAGGACGAGCGCACCTTCGAGCGCGAGTTCGACGGCATCCTCAAGTTTGAGCCCATTTCCCGCGATCACCCCGGTCTGGTCAACATCCTCCACGTCGGCCGCAGCAGCGGTGAGGAGTCCTTCTACTACTACGTGATGGAGCTCGGCGACGACGTCCACACGGGTCGCGAAATCAATCCGGTCGAGTACGAGGCATTGACCCTGCGCAGCGACCACCACGAGGACCCAGCCGAGCGCTGGCCGGTGGAGGACTGCATTGAAATCGGCATGCGCCTTGCCCAGGCGCTCCAGCACCTCCACGACAACGGCCTCGCCCACCGCGATGTCAAGCCTTCCAACGTGATTTTTGTCAACGGCAAGGCCAAGCTCGCCGACATCGGCCTGGTCGCCGCCCGCGGCCAGCGCACCTTCGTCGGCACCGAGGGCTTTGTGCCGCCCGAGGGCCCGGGTTCGGCCAAGGCGGATGTCTACAGCCTCGGCAAGGTGCTCTACGAGATTGCCACCGGCATG
>JAWVYP010000217.1:0-4659 GCA_033722655.1 Akkermansiaceae bacterium
ACTTGAGGTCGACCTCGTCCATGCCGGCGATGTCGAGATTTTCGCCCTGGGCGTCTTCCGCGAAGCGGATGTTGTCCACTTCATCAGTGCGGCTCTCGAGCAGCGCCTGCTCCTTCTTTTTGCGCTCCTCGTCCATCATTGCGAGCATGATGGAGGGGTCCACCTCGACGCGTGCGACGTGCTGGGTGGAGTTGATTCGCGCACAAACCAGCGAGGCGAGGGCCAGAATGAAGCCGATGTAGGGCAGGAAGCGGTGCTGCTTCTGCCAGTGAACCAGCCACACCAGAACCGCCGCCACTCCCAGCGCAATGCCGAGGTAGCCGATGGTTCCGAATACTTGCCAGTTCATGGGTTGGATGGGGTCAGTCCTTCGAGTTCTTCTGGTTGCGCCGGATCTTGGAGATGGCGTCGTCCCATTGGTTGAAGGCGTAATAGATGATGTTGACGCCCAGGCTCATCGCGGCATCGCGCACTTCAGGTTCAACATCACTGTAACCCTGGGATTTCCAGGCGTCGTTCAGGTCGCCTGGGTGATAGAAGCAGATCCAGCGGCCATCGTGCTTGATGCCCATGGCGCGACGGCCACCGTGCGCAAACAGTGGGGGAGCGCCATTGGGGAAGGCGTAGGGCAACTGGTAGATCATGTCGTCATCCGCGATGTCGATGAGCGGTTTGTCGGGAAAGACCTGGCGCATGAGACGGGTGAAGGAGGTGTGGAAGTTGCGGCTGCCGGCGTCGCCGACAAGCATGCCGCCCTTCAGGCAGTATTCGCGCAGGATCTTGGCGTCTGCCGAGCTGACGCGTGGAATGTGGCCGTTGCCGGTCATGTAGACGAAGGGCGGGAAGCCGTCGTCGGGATACTTCTTGAGCAGTGAAATCTTGTGAGCCTCACCCTTGGTGGCGATTTTCTTGAACGGGGTGTTTTGGGCGAAGAACTTGAGGAAGTTGGTGTCCGCCCCACTCTTGCCCATGCCGTCGTCCCAGCCCTTGCCGCCGTGGTCGAGGCGGATGAAGCGGACCTTGGCGTCGAGCGCGCCCTGCGGCCAGCCGCCGTCATCGCCGCCACCCTTGCCGAGCTTGCCGACCTTGGCCATTTCGGCAGCGTCGTAGGTGAGCTGGGTCTGTTTCTCCATGACCTGGTCGACTTCGGTTTCATCGAGATCGGGCTGGTCGTAAATAATGGCCGAGTTGGCGCGCAGGGTGAGGGTCTTTTTCTTTTTCTTCTTCGGTTTGACCATCTTGACCATGGCCACCACCGGATTGCCGCTGCCTTTGGGGATTTGGTATGGATCGACTTTGGGACCGAACAGGCCCAGCAGCCAGGGCAGGAGCACGATGAAAAAGAGGTGGGTGAAGGCGCTCCAGTACAGGGCCTTGCGGTGGCGCGTGTCGCGACCGTGGGTGCGGATGTTTTCGAGTGCCGCATCGCCAGCCATGGCGTCGCCCTCACGACCGGTGAAGGCGGCGTAGACCTGACGACTGCGAAGCATCATCTTGAGCCACATGGCGTAGGCGCCCAAAGCCAGTGCCGGCCAGGTGATCTGCCACCAGAAACGGAAGGCGTCCGGGCGCTCCCACTCGAAGCCCACGACCTCGGGATCGGTGTTGGCGATGGTGAACGAGGCCTGCCAGGTCAGCATGCCGTAGAACAGCATCACCAGTAGCGTGATCCACTGCGTCTGCTTGAGCAGGCCGAGTGTCAGCTTGGATCTGAGGATGAGCGACAGGGCTCCGGCGAAGAGGCAAAGGGCCCCCAGACCGCCGATGACCTGGAAGCTGTGGTGGAACAGATTGAGAATCGATGCCTGCTCATGGGGAATCCCGAGGAAATGGGTCTTTTCCCACAGGATGTGCACGCCGACCTTGTCGGAGAGGTATTGCTTGAGGACCGCCGCGCCATGCTGCCAGACGGGCCAGGCGAGTCCGGCGACGGCCAGGGTCGCCAGCCCGATCACCCGTGCCTTGAATACGGAGGGGCTGGTTGGAATCTCGTCGATTCCAAGCTCAGGCAGTCGGGCTGTGGACTTGCTGCTCATCTAGGATCAGGCGATCGCTCGGGCGTCTCTTATTCGAAGAGGTCTTCGGTGTCGTTGACCGGGGGCAGATCGGGCGGATCCAGCTTCTCCTGAAGCTTTTGTTCCACTGGAGAATCGCCGCGGATCTCGCCCTCGGCAGGAGGGGTGTCTTCGCTTTCGGTGGGCGTGGTGTCTTCACCCTCGTTTTCCTTTCGAGCGGGAGCTTTGGGGGCGCTGCGCCCCTTGGCCATGGTGCTGCGCAACTGCTGGGCCTGCAGACCGTGCTCTTCGGCAATCCTGGCGAGAGTCTCGTTGGCTTCCTGCACCGCAAGTTTGGTGCGCTCTTCTTCACTGAGGCCTTCACCGGGATCGGAGAACATTCCCAGGAAGAAGGGGATGCTGGTGACCAGAATGACGACGAGGTGCACGATGACGGTGAAGATGACGATGGACTTGAGGCTGCGGCCCTTGAAGTGATCCATCAGATCGTCGGGTTGCGTTTTGCTGGCGTTGGACATGGTGTCGTGGGGTTGAGATGGGTGGGTGATTGTTATTGAGGCTCTTCCTCGCCGACGGCCATCAGCAGGCCGCCTCCGGCGGCAATGGCTTCGAGGACGGGTTCGAATTGTTCCTTGGTGAGATTGGAATCGGCCTTGAACTGGACCTTGCGTTGTTCGTCGGAGGTGGTGTCGGCGGTCAGCGCCCGAATGCCCCATTCGATGTCCTTGGGGCTGTCGTAGGGGTGGCCGTCGAGCCAGATCTGGCCCTCTTCGTCCATGGCCACGCGGGCCACGACCTCGGCTTCCTCCTTCTCGACGTATTCGGACCAGGGCAGGGTCAGTTGCACCGGTTTGTCCTTGGAGATCTCGGAGCAGACCATGAAGAAGATGATGAGCAAAAAGGCGATGTCGCCCATGCTCGCGATGGGCACGGGAACGCTGCGGCGCTTCTTGCTTTGGAGTTTCTTCTTCATGCGGGCGGATGGGCTGGTCGTTTATTCGTCGTCCCCCTTGACGATGGCGATGACGCCGCCATGGGCGCTGATCGCGGCCATGGCCTGGAAGTAGTTGCCGTAAACGGTGCCGCGGGCGGTCTCGAGCATGATCACTCGTTGCTCGGGCTCCTTGTCGAAGAGCTCGAGGGCGGCGAGCCGCTCGTTGAGCCCGACCAGGTCGACCGGCTTGTCGTTGAGAAAGATCTCCTCGCCGCGCAGGTTGACGATGGGCGTTTTGTCCGACTGGGTCTGCGAGGACTTTTCGCCGGCCGGCATGTCGGCGGTGATGGTCTTCACCTTGACCAGAGTGGTTGCGATGATGAAGTAGACGATGAGCAGGAAGGCGATGTCCGAAAACGACCCCGTGGGGATTTCCCCCTCGCGGTGCTTCTTCTCTCCTCTGTCGCGCTTTCTCATCGGTTTGGTCCTAATGACGGTTAACGAATGACCCGTTAACGTTTAATGCTGCGTCAGAATGAGTTCGACCAGTTCGCTGTTGGCTTCCTCGATCTCGAGTTCGATCTCGTCACTCCAGCGGTTGAACACGCTTTGGGGGATGACGGCGAAGAGCGCGATGATCAAGCCGGCTGCAGTGGTGATCATGGCCTCGGCGATGCCGTTTGCGACGGCGGAGTTGTCGCCGCCGTCGGCCAGTCCACCGAAGGAGGCGATCATGCCGGTAACGGTTCCGGTCATGCCGAGCAGGGGTGCGGCGGTGCCGATGGTGGTCAGCACGTCGAGGCGTTTGTTGACCACGCTCATGGATTGGGCGCTGTAGTCGTCCATCACCTCACCGATCACCAGACGCATGGTTTCCGCGCTCTCGCCCTTCTCCTTGAGTTTGCCGTAGGAACGAACTGCTGCCAGAAGAACTGCGGCGACGGGGCCTTCTGCGGCGATGCATTCCTCCTCGGCGGCGTCAACGTTGCCGGCGCGGAGATGGTTGAGCACCTTGGTGCGGAGCGAGCGGGTGTCGATGCGGCGGTTTTCGCGGAAGGCGAACCAGCGGTCATAGACGACGGCGAGGCTGATGAGGCTGCAGATGATCAGCGGGATCATCATGATTTTGCCGTTGATGATGTGTTCAAGCATTGGTTTGGGGTGGGGTTGGTGATGGTGATTGTTTGATGAGATCGATGACTTCGAGAGCGGTGGAGGTTGGCATCTCGAGCCGGGGAAAGCGTAGGGCGGGATCCGAGGTGATGACCAGCTCACCGCCCGCGGGGCTGTAATGCACTTCCCGGCAACAGGCCAGGGGGACCTGCTCGATGTGTTTGCGCCGCGAGACGGCCAACAACACGACCATGTGGTCGGTGACAATCAGCCACAGCGGTTTCTTGCGCCACCACAGGCCGACGTCGATGCAGGTGCGGGTGCGCACCTTCCTGCGAACGGTTTCCGAACCGATCGTTTCCTCGAGCAGAATTTGTTCCTTGGTGTTCAAGCGGGGGTGATGAATGGCTTGGTTCAGCGTTGTTTCTTACGGAGCTCCTTGAGCGAATTGAGCATCTTCTCACGTGCGCTCTCCTCTTTGGCGATGATCTCGGCAAAAATGGGATCTGCCAAGCGGCCACGAGCGTACTTGGCCCATTTGCTGTCGGGGAAGTCAAAGGTCACACGGCGATACAATTGGTAGGCAGCTTGGAGTCC
>JAWVYP010000218.1:0-4649 GCA_033722655.1 Akkermansiaceae bacterium
CCTGGTGGCCGACTACATCGTTGTCAACCTGTCCTCGCCGAACACGCCGGGGCTGCGCGAACTGCAGGGGGCCGAGGCCAGTGCGCGCCTGCTCGAAATTCTCAAGCAGGAGCAGGCCAAACTGGCCGAGCTGCATGGCCGCCAAGTGCCGCTGGTCTTCAAGGTGGCGCCCGAACTCGACGATAACCACATCCGCGATCTTTCCAGGGTGTTCCTCGAGGGAGGATTGGATGGGCTCATCGCGACCAACACCACGCTCGATCGAGAGGCAGTGAAGGGCCATCTTCATGCCGAGCAAGCAGGAGGACTTTCCGGCAAGCCACTGATGGACAAGAGCACGAAAGTGCTGTCGGCCTTTGCCTCCCACCTGGGTGGCAAGATCCCCCTCATCGGCGTTGGCGGGATCAGCCATGTGGAGGATGCGAAGGCCAAGCTGGATGCCGGCGCCTCGCTGGTGCAGCTATACACCTCTTTCATCTACCAGGGACCGCGCCTGGTGCGCCGGATTGCACGCCAGCTCTGAGGGTTGCGCGGCGCAATTGGATGAAGGGGCCAGCCAGCCGTCCCAGCCGTCATGGTCACGAAAACGACCCTCCCCGTTGCGACTCTCACCCAGGATCTGCTGCCGGGGTATGGGCCCGTAATCAGGCGCAGGCCGTCCCCATGGCCAAAGCCAGGTATTCATCGGTGGTCAGCAAGGCTGTGGCGCGCCCGCCGACATGATGCAGTCTTGCGCAAGCCCGGTCTCTTGGGTGCGATCCATCAGCCGCAGCCAATGTCTGCATTGCCTGCACCTGCATTGCGAGCATCCATACAGGCATCGCGGCGCCACCATCCCCCCATGCGCTAACGGCGGCAGCTACATCCGCTCTCGCAGCAGTGATGTTCGGGCTTGCACCTTCTGTTCCGATGGCTGTCGGGGACATGGCGGCAATTACTACAGCCATCGCAGCCAGCTTCCCCACTGCCGATGATCCATTCTGTGAACGGGCCTGAAGCCGTATCATCCCTCGGATGGCAAGGCTTTTTCGTGTTGCGTATAATCTCGACCTCCCGAAGGTGTTTGGGTCAAATGCCAAAAGCCTATGAACGAACATGAAGTTGCCCGCAAACTCGAGGAAGCGGTGGGGAAGGTAGTGAAGGGCCAGGCAGACGTGGTGCGCAAGGTGCTCGCGTGCATGGTCGCCGAGGGCCACATCCTGCTTGAGGACTACCCCGGCACCGGCAAGACCACCTTGGCCAAGGCCATTTCACGCTGCATCGACGGGGCCGACTTCAAGCGGGCGCAGTTCACTCCGGACCTGCTGCCTTCCGACATCCTCGGCATTTCGATCTACGACCCGAGCACCACCAAGTTCCGCTTTCATCCGGGGCCGGTGTTCACCGACATCCTGCTGGCCGACGAGATCAACCGCGCCTCCCCGCGCACCCAGAGTGCGCTTCTGGAGGCCATGGGAGAGCGTCAGGCGACCATCGAAGGCAAGCGCCATGAGTTGGATGGCATGTTCTTTGTGATCGCCACCCAGAACCCGGTGGAGTTCCGCGGCACCTACCCCTTGCCCGAGGCCCAGATGGACCGCTTCATGATGCAATGCACCCTGGGCTATGTGGATGCCGAGGAGGAGTGCGCCATCCTCGCCGCCCAGACAGAGGGACACCCCATCCATGAGATGAAGCCGGTGGTGAGCCGCGACGAGGTGCTGGCTCTGACCAAGGCGGCCCAGAAGGTGCGCTTCAGCGACGAGTTGCGCCATTACGTGGTGAGTCTGGTTGCGGCGACCCGCAGCCACGAGTCCGTGCAGCTGGCGGCGAGTCCCCGCGCTTCACTGGCGTTGATGAAAGTCAGCCAGGCGATGGCCATTTTCGAGGGCATGGAATTCGTCTCGCCCGAACTGATCCAGTCGGTGGCGGTCGATGTGATTGCCCATCGTCTGGTGCTCGCACCCGAAGCCCGCTACGCGGGAGGCGATTCACGCCAGATCGTGCGCGAACTGGTGGATGCGGTTCCGGTCCCTGTCTAGGTCCAGGAGGGTTTTCATGGCAGAGTCATCCACAGCTGCGATTGCGTCCGGGTCCCCCGACAAGGAGGAACGCTTCCACCGCTGGCTCCACCGCTCCTACCGGCAGACCTCCGGGATGCGCTATTTCCTGCTGCGCCGGATTCGGCCGGCCGGATACGCCCTTGGCGCGGTGTTGATGGTGTCGGTCTGCCTGGGAGTGGGGCACGAGCGCAGTTCGGTGTATCAGGTGCTCTCCCTGGCCATGGCCATGGGCGCGATCGGCATGATCTGGGTGCTGCTGCGCCGGGCACGGTTGGAAGCCAGCCGCGAGCTGCCACGCCATGGCACGGCAGGGGAGGTGCTGAGCTATACGGTGATGGTGCGCAATGTCGGAGCCCACTCCATCGCGCGTGCCTGGTTGATCGAGGGCGAGCCGGATCCGCGCCCGCCCTTTGACGAATTCCATCTCATCCGGGAACCCGGTGAGGAGGAGCGCAACTGGTTCGACCGGACCTTCATCTTCTTCCGCTGGCAATGGTTGATGCTGCGCCGGCGCCTGTTCGAACAACGGCTCTCCCTCCAGGAACTGCGGCTCAAGCCGGGGGAGAGTGGCCGGGTTCATCTGCAGATCACGCCACTGCGCCGCGGCATCATCCAGTTGCGCGACCTGCGTGTGATGCTGCCCGATCCCTTCAGCCTGCTCCAGAAATGCACCAAGGTCAGTGCACCGGCCGCCAGCCTCATGGTGCTGCCCCGGCGCTATCCACTGCCCAATATCGAATTGCCGGGTGGGGTGCCCTATCAGATGAGCGGGGAGGCCACCAGCAACTCCTTGGGCAATGCCGGGGAGTTTGTCGGCTTGCGCGATTACCGCCCGGAGGACCCGATGCGCCACATCCACTGGAAGAGCTGGGCCCGCCTGGGCCGTCCCATCGTCAAGGAACTGGAGGACACCCATTATCCGCGTTATGGCCTGGTGCTCGACTGCCTCTCGACCGACCGCTCCGACGTCGGTTTCGAGGAAGCGGTCTCGGTGGCGGCCTCCTTTGCGAGCTCCATCGACACCAGCAAGTCCCTGCTCGACCTGATGTTCGTCAAGAACGAGGCCCATCGCATCACCGTCGGCCGCGGGGTCGAGCGCACCGAGAAGCTGCTGGAAGTGCTGGCCGGAGTGACACCCGAGCGCAGCGGTGGGCATGAGGAGCTCGCCCGGCTCGTGCTCAAGTACAAGGACGACATGACTTCCTGCATCGTGGTGCTCAACGGCTGGAGTGACTCCCGTGCCGAACTGCTCCACATGCTCCAGCAAGGGGGCGTGATTGCCGTGCCGGTCATTGTCGGCATGGGCAAGAAGCCCGCAGGAGCCCCCGGTTACTGGTTGCGCTCCGGTGAAGTCGCCGAAGACCTGGGCAAGCTGCCCACCCGCCTGCAATGAATGCCCACCCCTGACCCCCCGATTCCATCGACCGCGTCTGTCCACCACCCCGACTGCTGCTAGGCACCACGCTCCTCTTCTGGGGCGCGATGACGGGCCGTCCCTTGGTCGGCCTGCTGTGTGCCCTCTTTGTCGAGGCCAAGCACTGGGTGCGGGTCCGCTGGGACTTCAACGACTCCTCCTATGAGAGTGCCTGGCAGCTAAGCTTCGTGTTGATGATCCTCACCGCCTTCATGATCTGGCTGGATGAAAGCCGTTACACCGCGGTGCTGGTGATGATGGGCTGGCTGCCGCCCATCCTGATGCCCCTGCAATTCGTGCAGGCCTACGGCATGCGCGACTCCGTCCAGCTCACGGCATTCTCGCTGCTCGCCCGCCGCAGCCGCAAGCGCAGTGAGCGGCTGGGCTTGATCCACAATCCGGTGCGCTTCAATTTCGGCAACGTCACCTTCATCGTGACCCTGTTGGCCTCGGCGATCGCCATGAAGGCCGACAGCGGCTTCTTCATCCCCGGGCTGCTGATCCTCATCGCTTGGATGCTGATGGCCACGGGGCGCTGCCGCTGGTCCACCCTCGTGCCGATGCTGGTGCTGGCCGGAATCATGGGCTTTGCCGGTCAGGTCGGCCTGGAAGCACTCGAGAGATGGGTGCGCCATGGGGGAGGCATGCCCGACAACCAGTTCAATCCGAATTTCCAGGGCACCCAGATCGGCAGGCGCGGGCGCGTGCTGCAGAATCCCGAGGTCGTGTGGCGCCTGACCACCGAGCCGGGCGATGCCGCGCCCGAACTGCTGCGGACCTCGACCTTCAACAACTACCACGGGCAAAGCTGGCAGAACCAGCGCACGAAGCTCAGGGACTTGATCGGCGTGCCTCTCGACGGAGAGCTCTACGAGGTCGTGCTTGATGAAATCGAGCTGCAGGATCTGCGTGCCCTGCCGGAATTCAGCCTTCGCGGCACGGTGGATCGGCTCTTTCCCATGCCGGTGCCCGGAAATGTGGCAGCCTTGGGTGGGCTGCAGGATGCCGAGATCAAGAAGAACCAGACGGGCACCATTCAGATCGCACCCTCGGCTTCCGTGGTGGACGTGGACCTGCGCTCGGCCCACGGGGATGGTGTCGCCGTCCTCGATGGGCTCGAAGTCCAGCCGGCCCGGAGTCCCGTCGTACGGGTAGACGGCGTCCGCTGGGTGCAGGTAGTACGGCACGCCGAG
>JAWVYP010000219.1:0-4637 GCA_033722655.1 Akkermansiaceae bacterium
AGCAGCAGGAAGACGATGTCGATCATCGGCGCCAGCTGCCTGCCGGCGGATTCTGGCTGTCGACTGGTGAACTTCATGCTTGTTGGAAATTAGAGCCCCTGGACATCGCGGCGCTCGCGGCCCAGGCCGACGTCCAGGTCCTCGGCATCGCCTTTGGATCCGGGCTGACGTTCCAGCTGGGTGTGCAGCAGGGCCATCAGGTGGGTGGCAGCCGCCTCGAGTTCGGCGATGTATTTCTGCACCCGCCCACGGAAGAGCGAGTAGAAGGCCAGCGCGGGAATGCCGATCATCAGGCCGGCCGCCGTGGTGATCAGGGCTTCGGAGACATTCTCAGCCAATTGCATCTGGCGCACGCCCGTGACGTCCCCGGAGGCAATGTTGAGAAAGGCCTTGATCATGCCGAAGACCGTTCCCAGCAGGCCGACCATGGGAGCGATGGCTCCAATGTCAGCCAGGTAGGTGATGCGCGAGGAGAGCATGCCGGCTTGGCGTGAGCCTTCAGCCTCAGCGACCTCACGAACGCCATCAAAGGAGGACACCGGATACTTGGTGAGGAAATCCATGGTCTTCTGGGTGACCCGCGCCATCGACTCGTTCTGGCGATTGCAGTAGGCGACCAATCCCAGATAGTCGCGCTTGCGAATCATCGCCTCCGCCGCATTCATGAAGCGGTCACTGACCACAGCATTGCGGCGGATGGTCAGGAAATAGACCAGAATGAGAACCAAGGCGATCATGGACAGGGCCGCAAGAGGCCACATGATGAGGCCGCCCTGCTTGACGATCTCGAGCAGGTTGATCTGTTGCGAAAGCGCCTCTTCGGTCTCCCCCTGTCCGAAGGCAGTCGTTGCCGTCAGCAGAAGTCCGGAAAGGCTGAGGATTCGGGGATTCATGAACGTTTGGAGTATGGGTGAGGATGTCTGGCAGGGCAAGCTTCGCCCCGGGCCGGGTCAGCGCTCCAAGGGGCGGCCGTAGACCTCCACTTCAATGTAGTGGTTCATGTCGGTGGAGGTGTTGCCCGCGCTATAGAGGCGAACGTAGCGGCCTTTCACTCGCTTGGCATCAATCAGCTGACCGAAACGTGTCTCTGCATAAGGTGGGTGCTTGCCCTTCCCCATGCCGGCAGAGTTGTCGAAATCGTTGTTGTAGACGGTGGTCACGCCCTTCTTGAATTTTGGGTCGTTGGAGACCTGGATGATCACGTCGTGGTAAGCCCTCTTTTGAGAATGAAAATGCCAGACCCAGATGGCGCTGATTTCAGCATGCTTGGCCAAATCGATCTGCACCCATTGCAATCCATTGAGCAATTCGACGTAGTAGCCCTCTCCGGCATCCTTGTCGCCATCGGTAATCAGATCCAGACTGCCAATGATGGGTGCATCGTTGCTGCTGGTCACCTTCTTCCCTCTCGAGATCAACTTGGTGCCCTTGGGGACCATGAATTCCGGAGCCTCTTTGGGATCATCGTGGGCAACGGGCAGCTTGATCGGCTTGGGGGTGCCCTCAATGAGTTCCTTGGGCAGCTTGGTTTTGAGAGCAACTCCCTCGAGGGCGGCTTCAGGCTCGGCCATCAGACCAGCAGGGAGCAAGGCGAGCATTAGCATTCGGGAGGCTTTCATGGTGAATTGGGTGGGCTCTTTGGGCTTACGAGATGGAATGCGAAGCTGTTTCAGGCCGCTTTTGTAAAAAAACACCACGGCCCCAGTGGAGGCCGTGGTGCATGATGAAGTTCAAATGAGTTGGCTTACTTGCCCCAGACTTCCACTTCGATGTAGTGGTTCATGTCGGTGGAGGTGTTGCCGTCGCTGTAGAGGCGGACGTAACGACCTTCGGTTCCCTTACCGTCGACAAGCAGGCCATAGCGGGTTTCGGCGTATGGAGAGAAGGCCCCCTTGCCCATGCCGGCCGAGTTGTCGAAGTCGTTGTTGTAGACGGTGGTCACGCCTTCCTCAAACTCGGGATCGTTGGAGATCTGGACGATCACATCGTGGTAGGCACGCTCCTGGGAGTGGAAGTGCCAGACCCAGATGGCGTAGATTTCCTTCTCTTCACCGAGGTCGATCTGGACCCATTGCAGGTCACTGAGCAGCTCGACGTAGTAGCCTTCGGCAGCGTCCTTGTCGCCGTCGGTGATGAGGTCGAGGGTACCGATGATGGGCATGTCGTCACTGCTGGTGACAGGCTTGCCTCCGGAGAGCAGGACCGTGCCTTCGGGAACCTTGAATTCGGGTGCTGCCTTGGGCGTATCGTGAGGAACCGCCAGCTTGATGGGCTTGGGGGTGCCTTCGATGAGTTCGTCGGGCAGGTCGGTCACGAGCACGACACCGCCTTCGGTGCCTGCACCGAGGGAGGCGCTGCCGGGAGCGGCATCGCCGCCTTCCTTGTCATCGGCCTTGTTGCCGCAGCTTGAAAGGGCCACAGCGGTAAAGGCACAGAGGGTGGATTGGATCAGTTTGTGTTTCATACGTTGAGTTGTTCTTCGGTGAATTCGATGGGTGCTTTGTCTTTTGCGGATTTGTTGACGTAGAAGATCGGGGCCTCGCTCTCGAAAGCATGTCTGGCATCACAATTCAAGGTGGCTTGGCCGCGAACTGAAGCAAAAAAGTTCTCCAGATGCGGTTGGTGGGCGGGCTTGGGAATCACCTTCCCGGACGGAGTGGTCACCAGCGGCAGGTCTCCCGGCAGCATGTATTCCTCGGGAGCCGCGGATTCGTAGGAGGAGACGGCCCCTGCGCTGGATTGCGGCTTGGGCGGGGCGGGCTTCTTCTTGAGATAGCCCTGGTTGACCAGATCGTCCCATTCCGGCGCGCCGCTCTCGCGGTAGATGGCAGAACTCGAGGCGATCTCGGCGGTCTTGATGGTCGCCTGGGTGCCCATGAAGTTTTCCCAGAATCCGCCACCGGAGCTGGTGGTGGTCAGCACCTGATAGAAGGCGCGGACTTCACCATACTTGGTGTCGTAATCGAAGATGCAGAGCACGTTGTCAAAGTGCTGACGGTCCTCGAAGTAGGCCTTGCCGCCCGACGCGTAGAGGCGCTTGGGCTGGGCCTCGAGGAACCAGTTGAAGATGTCGATCTGGTGGGCGCCGAGGTCCGAAATGGGGCCGCCCGAAAGCTCTTCGTAGAGGCGCCAGTTGAGGAACTCGTGCATGTCCTTAAAACCGTATCGGTTGAGCGTGTCCTTGGGGACCACGATCTTCTTGTTGATCTCCTTGCCACCGATGTCCTGGGAGGCACCCAGGGAGCGGTTCCACTGGGCTTGGGCATTGGTGATCTGGCCGGCGATCTTCTGGCCATTGATCAACTGCTCGTAGGTGTAGCGGTAGCGCGGGTTGCTGCGTCGCTGGTGGCCGATCTGGCAGAGCTTGCCGCTGGCCTCCGCCGCTTTGACCATGGCACGGGCGCCATCGATGGTGTTGGACATCATCTTCTCGCAGTAAACGTGGAGTCCCGCTTCGAGACACTTCACGGTGTGCGGCGAGTGCCAGAAATCCGGAGTCGCCACCACCGCGCAGTCGAGGCCCTTCTCGTTGGCGAGCATCTCGTCGATGTCGACGTAACCCTTGGGGGCGGAGCGCTGGTGGGCGCGGATCTGGCCCATGCCCTTCTTGCGGTTGTAGTCGGAGATGTCACAGACCGCCTGGATGTAGAGGCCCGGAATGTTCTTCATGGCGGCAAACAGCACTTCCTGCTGCTTGCCGAAGCCGACGAGGGCGATGTGGAGCTTGTCCGAGTCGCCCTTTTGGGCCGCCTTGAGGATGTTGGGGGCAGCCAACACGAGGCCAGCTCCAGCGGACTGCTTGAGGAAACGGCGACGATTCAAAAAGCCGCCCTCGGAATTGGGGGATGTGGAATCAGTCATGGTGAACTTGGGTTTGGATTGGGGGGGATTACCACTTCTTGAGGATGGGAAGGGTGAGACGGTCGTGCTTGATGAGGCAGAGTCCGGCAACGATGAGAATGATGTGTGTCGCCAGTTGCGCCGAGCCCGTGCTATCCCATGGGGCGCCGAGAAGGATCATACCCCAAGTGAGCCCGATGTAGATCAAACCATGCGCCAGGTAGGAGATTCGGGTGCAGAAACCCAAGAGCAGAGTCAGGCCTATGAAAATCAGAGCCGGGCCGAGCACCATATCAAAAAGCTTCAGGGCAAAGGAGGGCATCAAGGGCTGGTCTTGGAATTTAGGCAGGAGTGTCTCAGGAACCCCGTGGTAGAAATCCAACGAATAAGCCTTGGTGGAAGAACCCGCGGTCAGGCCATATTCGTTCTCTTCACCGGCAATCTTCACCGTCTCATTGACCGCCTTCGAGCCGGAGAATTTCTCGATGCCGGACTGCACAGCACGCACTCCAAGCCAGAGGCGGCAGAGAATGGAGGCAAACAGGAGAGCCATTTTTTCAGAGCAACAGGAGGAGTCAGTCTTTGGAGTTTCGGACTTCGGGGCCTTTTCAACGGAAGTTTTTTCGTCGGACATGGAGGTATCGGTGGTAGGTATTGGAGAATGTGGAAGTGCCGAATTCAGCGAAATTCTGAGGTTTCAGGGGATGATGGCTGGATGCCGGCCGGGCAATCTTCTTCGTAGAAAAGCTCGGGTCAAGCACGCGGAGGCTCACCACTGGATCAAATCTGGTGCAAAT
>JAWVYP010000220.1:0-4598 GCA_033722655.1 Akkermansiaceae bacterium
ATTTCATGATTCTCGTGGGCGAGGCGCAGGAATTCTCGATCTTGCCAAGGCCGACGCTGAAAACGCAGTCAGGGCTGAGTTGACACTCTGTCCAACTGCGTTTTCAAGGGGAACGCAGGCAAAATCGGGAAGGACAAGCCGCAGACCGAGGTTTCATGAAATATCCGGGCTAGGGAAACGCTTCGCTCATCGCCAGAGGCACTTGCTCTGCCTTCTGAATGAGGGTAAAGCTTTTGAGTGCCTGCCAAGTCCGTCCAAACCGGCTCCTTCTTTGCCATCGTCGGCAGTGACGAAGGATTGGTGCGGGAGCAATCGCTGGCCCTCTACAACGAGCTGACCGGCGGCAACGACGACGGCTTCACCCACGAGACCATCGACGGCACCGCCGACAACTCGGATGCGGCCTACGAAATCTGCAGTTCGGCCGTGCAAGCCCTGCAGACCGTGCCCATGTTCGGCGGCGACAAGGTGGTGTGGCTGCGCAATGTCAACTTCCTCGCCGACAATGTGACCGGCCGCTCGCAACGCACCGAGGAGGGGGTCGAGCGGCTGCGCGCCAGCATCGAGGAAGGCCTTCCCGACGGCGTGAAGCTCATCATCAGTGCGCTGGGTGTGGACAAACGCCGCGCCTTCTGGAAATTCCTGCAGAAACAGGCCGAGGTTCAGGCTTACGACCGCATCGACACCAACCGCGAAGGCTGGCAGGAGCAGGTGGCCCAACTCGTCGAGGGCCGCGCCGCCGAACTGGATCTCAAGTTCGATCCTGAAGCGCTTGAGATCTTTGTCCTGCTGGCCGGCGAGCAAAGCCAGCAGATCAGCAACGAGCTCGAGAAGCTCGACCTCTACCTGGGCAATGGGAGGGCGGGCGGGTCCTCTGATGACAGGCGCACCATCACCCTCGAGGACGTCGACGCTCTCGTGCCGCTGAGCCGCGAGGCCGTGGTCTTTGAAATCGGCAAGGCCATCCAGACCGGTCACGCCGAGCGCGCCATCGAACTCGTCGACCAGCAACTCGAAGCCGACGAAAGCGCCATCGGCATCATGCGTGCCTCCATCATCGGCGTGGTCCGCAGCCTCTTTGCCGCGCGCCTCATCACCTCCCAGCTCAAGATCTCGGCACGCAGCTACCAGCAATTTGCCGGTGCCATCAACAAGCTGCCCGAGAACGAACGCGCCTGGCTGCCGCAGAAGAAAGACGGCGGGGTCAGCGTCTATCCCATCTTCCTCGCCCTGCCCCACGCCGCTTACTTCCGTCTTGAGGATCTTCGCGAGCTGTTAGAAGCCACCTTGGAGGCCGACCGCGCCCTGGTCACCACCGGCCTCGACCACCGCCTCATCCTCCACCGCCTGATCGTGCAGATCGCCTCGGCGCGGCAGCCCAAACGCTCCTAAGCTTCCGCCATGCCCATTTGCCCAGAATGTCGCGCCGGCTATGACGAGCAGAGCGAATGCCCGGAATGCGGGATGCCGGCCCCCGAGCTCAAGATGTCGGGAGCGCCAATCCGCAAGAGCTCGCTGCGCTGCAGCCCATTCGGAGTCTTTTGCATTTTCGCAGCATGGCTGGGCTCCGTGGTCGTGCTGGCTTTGTTTATCATCGCCACCTTCAACAGCGCCTCCACCTTCACCGAGTGGGGACTTGCCCTACTCACGGCCATCCTCCACCTCGGGGTCTGCTACGCCCTGTGGCTGGCCTTCAATCTCGCCATCGACAAGCAATCATGAAGCTGATCCTCACCGCTCTCCTCATCGGCCTTGCCGCCGGACTCCTCGGCGCCCTTTGTGGCGTCGGTGGCGGCATCGTCATGGTGCCCGCCTTCGTCACCGTGCTCGGCCTCGCTCAAAAGCAGGCGGTGGCCACCTCCATGGCCGTCATCGTGGTCACCTCCGCGGTTGCCACCATTAGCAACGGAACCGGCAGCGAACTCATCAAGTGGAAGATCGTCGCCATCACCGCCATCGCCGCCGCACTCGCCGCTTGGTATGGCAGCGAGTGGATGCGCAAACTCAGCGACCCCACCCTGACGCGCATCTTCGGCATCCTGCTGATTGCCTTCGGCGTGAAGATGTTGTGGAAAGCTTAGGCGCGCAGCGCCTGGTTATTAGTCTAGTTCTTCGTTATTGGTTGGTTTGTAGCGGCGGTCTATGACCGTCGGGGATGGAAAGGATCGACGGTCATAGACCGCCGCTACAGGGGCAGCAAAGCTGCCAACGAGGCACAAGGGACCAAGAACCAGGAACAGGATCGCTCCGCGATCCTACCACGTCGTCACATCGTCCCGCACCGAGCCGCCGTCCGATTCATCGGCGTCGGCCCCGTTGCTGTAAACCGCGACAATGCGCTGCAAGACCCGTGCGTTGGCGGCCCCTTGGGGTTGAACTTCGACCTTCTCGTCGTAATCGCCATCGAGGGCAATGTAGTAGTCACCACCCCACGGATCGTAGAGGCCTTCGACCACTTGTCCGGCATTGTCATAGATGATGCCGTCGGTGCTGCCCTTGCCTTCCTTCACATCGAGATACTTGCGGCCCCTCGTGTTGCGGGGAGGGTCTGCGGTTTCCTGGTTGAGGAGCACCTCGAGTAACTCGATGCCTTCGGGACTGTTGGAATTGATTTCCTGGTCACCGGAGATGTCGAGGGGCATGGTGCCGGTGTCCTGGTAGAAGTTGTTCACGGCCATCTCGACTTGCGTGCAGACCGCGAGCGCCTTCTGCTTCTTGGCTTTCTGGAGGACGTAGCGGCCGGCCTGGAAGCCGGCAGCGGCAAGCACGAGGATGATGGCGATGACCACCAGGAGTTCGATCAGGGTAAAGCCTGAACGGGAGGGTTTGCCACTGTGGTGGCGATGTGCGGGGTTTTTCATGGGAGCTTTATGAAAGAATTGACACCTAGACTGACAGATCCAGTCGTAGCGTCAAGATAGCACAGAACACGCAATGAGGCGAGTCCGCAGCGCCTCGACATCCCCCAAAGCCCTGATGAAGCCTTGCTTTTCAACGGATTGTGCCTTGCCGCGCGGGTCCTCCAGCCGCAGAGTCCCCGCATGGCAAAACCCTCCCTGCGGGATTCCATTCTCAATTTCCTGCGCAGCAAGCCCGATCAGGGCGCAACCCGCTCGCAGCTGGCCAAACAACTGGCAATCCACCCCAATCAGCGCTCCAAACTGCGCAAGCACCTCGCCCAACTGGTCGAGGACGGCCGCATCGTGCAAGGCCGCAAGAACGCCTACCGCATCGCCGAAGTCGGCAACAAGGGGGGCAAGAGCGGGGACACCCAGCTGGTGGGCGCGCTCAAGTTCCACCCCAAGGGCCACGCCTTCTTCTACCCGGACCTGACCGACAAGCGCAACCTGGAGACCGGCATCGACCTGGTCGAACTCGACCGCGTGCAGGTCACCCGCCACGACACCGCCACCGCGCTTGACGGCGATCGGGTCGCCGTCACCCTCGGCAAGGCCCCGGCTGGACGCCAGGGAGGACGCGGGGGCCAGCGCAAGGGCAAGGGAAAAGGCAAGGGCAAGGCGGACCCCAAGCAACTCGATCTTTCGGATGAATTGCGTGCCAAGGTCAGCCAGGTGTTGGAGCGCCGCTCGGGGCGGGTGGTCGGCACCTACCACAAGAAGTCCGGCTTCGGCTGGGTGGAGAGCGAGGACAAGGCCATCGGCGGCCGCATCGACATCGACGGCGACACCACCGCCTCCTCCGGCCAACTGGTCGTGGTCGATCTCGGCAACTGGCAAAAGGGCCAGAATCCGCGCGGCCGCATCATCGAGGTGCTCGGCTGGCCGGGTGATCCCGGCGTCGACATGGAAGGCGTCATCCACCGCTACGGCATCGCCACCACCTTCCCCGAAGAAGTCCTCGCCGAGGCCCGCGCGGTGCCCGAGGAACCCAAGGCCGAGGAGATCAAGCGCCGCGACGACTGGCGCGACCGCCTGGTCATCACCATCGACCCCGCCGACGCCAAGGATCACGACGACGCCATCTGGGTCGAGGCCAACAAGGACGGCGGCTGGACCCTGGCGGTGCACATCGCCGACGTCTCCCACTACATCAAGCCCGACAGCCCGATGGACAAGGAAGCGGTGCGCCGTGGCAACTCAACTTATCTGGTCGACCGCGTGCTTCCCATGCTGCCGGTGGAACTCAGCAACGGCATCTGCTCGCTCAAGCCCGACGTCAACCGCCTGACCAAATGCGCCACCCTCAAGGTCAACGCCAAGGGCAAGGTGGTGCACGCGAAGTTCACCGACGCGGTCATCCACAGCCGCGCCAAGATTTCCTACGAGCAGGCCCAGACCATCCTCGATGGCGGCAAACCGCCCAAGGGCTCCGACCCCAAGCTGGTGCCCTTGGTCAAGGAAGCCTGGAAGATGGCCTCCGCCCTGCGCCGTCTCCGCTTTGCCCAAGGAGCCTTGGATCTCGAAATGTCCGAAACCAAGGTCCAGCTCGACGATAAAGGCCGTGCCATCGGCTACGAGCCGGTGGTGCACACCGAGAGTCACCAACTCGTCGAGGAATGCATGCTCGCCGCCAACGAAGCGGTGGCCAAGGTTCTGCGCGAACAGCGCCGACCCGCCATCTACCGGGTCCACGAGGAC
>JAWVYP010000221.1:0-4561 GCA_033722655.1 Akkermansiaceae bacterium
GCCCGGGTCGCCAACCGACTGGTGGGCAATCCCGACCACGCTGCGGTCATCGAATGCTCGATGACCGGGCCGAGGCTGCACTTCGAGACTGAAACCACCATCGCCTGGGTTGGCTGGGGCAATGAGCGCTCGGGCCGCCCCATGCCCGTCAAGGACGGGACCCGCCTCGATCTCAGCGGCAAACTCCACTCCCTGCGCGGCTACATTGCGGTCGCCGGTGGCATCGAAGTGCCCAAGGTCTTCTCCAGCGCCAGCACCGATGTCCGCGCCAGGCTCGGGGGCCAATCCGGCCGCGCCTTGCGCGAGGGCGACCACCTCAGTATCGGCCAGCTCGAGACCACGCCCATTTCAAGCAACTGGCACGTCAGCTGGCCCCGCCCCGGGGGCTACCGCATTGAGCTGCGGGTGCTGCGCGGCATCCAGGCCCGCTGGTTTAGCGAGGAAGCCCGCCGCAAGTTCACCAATACCTTTTACGAAGTCAGCCCCTCCTCGGACCGCACCGGCTGTCGCCTGGTGGGGCCGCCGCTCACCCGCGTCCACGATCGCGAAATGGTCTCCCAGCCCGTGGTTTCGGGCTCCATCCAGGTGCCCCCTGACGGCCAACCCATCGTCCTCATGGGCGAGCGCCAGACCATCGGCGGCTACCCCCAGATTGCCCACGTCATTTCGGCAGACCTGCCCTTGCTTGCCCGGGCCTGGCCAGGCACCCAGATTCATTTTCATGAAGTCAGTCTGGACGAAGCGCGCGAGGCATGGCGAAATATGCAACGCGATCTTGGATTTCTTCAGGCCGGCCTCCAATCCATAATCTAAAATGCCCGTCATGGACCTCAACGCAGACCTCGGTGAAGGCGGCGAATACGACGCCGAATTCATGGGAGTGGCAAGCTCGGTCAACATCGCCTGTGGCGGCCACGCCGGCAATGAGACCATCATGCACTTCTGCATCCAGGCCGCCCTGCACACGGGTGCCGCCATCGGCGCCCATCCCGGCTACGAGGATACGGAAAACTTCGGCCGCAAGCCCCTCGACCTCAAACCCATTCAGGTCCAGGGCCAGCTGCTGCGCCAACTGGAGCGCATCCTCGGCCTTCACCCCGAACTCCATCACGTCAAACCCCACGGCGCGCTATACCTTCAGGCCAATGCGAACCCGGCACTCGCCGAAGTCGTGGTCGCCACCGTGCAGCACCTCCAGCCCAATTCCATGCTCTACTGTCCTCCGACCGGAGAACTGTGCAAGGCCGCCGAGGAAGTCGGCCTCAAGGTCTGTGCAGAGGGCTTCATCGACCGCGGCTACCTCAACGATGGCAGCATCGCCCCAAGGGAGGATCCGGAGGCCGTCATCGAGGATTTCGGCCTCGCCACGGCCCAGGCCATGCAGATCACCATGTCCCAGACCGTCGAGTCGCTAGAGGGCGAGATTGTTCCTCTGGCCGCCCGCACCCTTTGCGTGCACAGCGACAATCCGGATTCCCTCGACCTCCTCACCCAATGCCGCCAGTTCATGGAACGCGCCGGGGTGGAGATTCGGCCCCTATGATCCGACTTCCCAGCTGAAGAGAAATTCGCGCGCCTGCTGGGGATCGTTGAGCAGAACTGAGCCGCCCTGCAGGCTTCCGGATTGCAGTTGGGCCACCTCCTCTTCCTTCATTCCCTTCTTGCGCAGGATGCGCAGGCAGCCGTTCTTGCCGGGACGCGACTTCGCCGCCAGTTCCAGGGCCACGCGCCCCATGGTCATGCGCACGTTAAGCTCGACGACCGGCAACCAGCCGAAGCGGCCGTCCCCATCGCGGTGCACCAGACAGTCAATGCCCACCGGACCCACGTATCCCGGCAGGACGGATTCCAGACCCCTCGGCCAACGCTCCTCGATCCACTTCTTGATCCCCGCCTCGCGGTGAAGCCAGCGACTGAGCTCCGGATCCAGCAGGCTGGTCCACTTGGCCGCCACCCTGGAACCGAGGTAGCCACCGCGCGCATCGTTCTCCATCACCGTGGCTCCCACCCACTGCGCGCCATCTGCAGTCATTTCGTAGAGCATGGAGAAATCGGCAACCCGCTCGCGCCAGGCTTCCACCAGCAGCGCACCGTCCCGCTCGATTTGCTTCGCCGCCCACTGCTCGGCTGCATCCCAGGCATCGGGCTCGACCTTGTACTGACTGCGGCCCGCGCAGGCATGGAGCCCCTTGAGCAGCACCGGTCCGTTGGCCAGCATCCTCTGGGCGATTTGTGCAAGTTCGCAACGATTGTCGATGATTTGAGGACGATCCTTCACCTCCAGGGACTCCAACAGCCGCACGCCAATCTTCTTGGAGAGCCATTCGGCAGGCAGCGGCTCACGCCATTGCCAGGGAACCTTGGAGGAAACCTGATCGGCATGCGTCTCCCATTGCGCGGAAACCACGGGTGACCAGGCCCAGGGACGCATGCCTCCCAGCTTGCGACCGTCCAGTTGGCCCGCCGTCAAGAACTCCGGCAACTGGAACCCGGCCCGCTGCAAGCGAGCCAGATGCTCCAGCGAAGGCAATTCGCGCACCTGCAGGATGTCGTCGCGCCGGCACCAAGCCATCATCACCATCTCGCCATCATGCTCCATGGCCACAGCCGATTTTCTCGGTGTGAAGCTTTCACCACGCAGGGATGCTGCCAACTCCTCTTCGGCAAAGGGGTTGAACGCGTGTAGCACCGGCGTGCGCCCACGCGACTGTTCGCAGACTTCAAGCCGCGCAATGAAGTCCTCATCGAGGCCGGCGAGGCGACGGCCTTCGGCATTGAAGGGCGCCATGCCCTTGGCCTTGGCGGCTGCAAAAGGAAACTCCATGTAGGTCTGGAAGGCCTCCCAGTCCGAACTCCCCTGCTCCTTCCATTGCCGGAACCACTTCACGCCGTGACCGACGTGGCCGATTTCATCCTGGTATATTTTTTCGAGAACCTTGGCGCTGGCCTTGTCACCGACCTGGCGGAAGAGCTTGGCGTAGTGTTTGGAGAAATCGAGATTGGCCTGCTCGAAGGTCAGGTTGAGCCGCGTCACGAATTCCATGGGAGAGGCCATGGGCGAGACCAGCCGCCAGAAATAGTCGTTGACCGGCAACTCGCCGAACTCGATGCCGCATTCGCGCATCCGGCGCAAGTACATCAAGGTGTGCATCTGCTCCTCGCGCATCGCCTCGTAGACTCCGGCGCGGTATTCGCGCGGGGCATCCGGGAACTTGAGCAGCACCAGCGCCATCAGTTCGGCCGCCAGCAATTCATGATTGGCCAGGAAGTGGAACATCCGGCCGCGCTCGCGATCCTGGTCGAGGCGGTTTTCGCTGGGGAAATCGGCACGTACGCCATCAGCCACCACCCGCAATTCCGGCGGACGGCCCGGACCCTCGGGTGTCGCCAGGGCCTTGCCGGGGGCCGAATCGTCGACTTCCGCGGGACTCAGTTGGAGCTTCTCCTCCAAGCTGACTCCAAAGAGAACCCGCTCTGCTGCCTCGCGCATGCGCATGATTGAACAAAACCCAGTCAATCAGGCGTTTCCAGCTCTCTTTGGCGCTTGGCACTTGTTTAAGCATCCCTTACCAAGGGCGCCCGCCCAATCATGAGATTGTTTCGCATCCTCACCCTCAAAGAGCTCAAGAGCTATTTCCAGACCCCTTTCGGCTGGGTCATCCTTGCTTTTGTCGCTCTGGCGCAAGGCTGGTCGCTCTCTGCGGCGATGAAGGGCTTCCGCGACAGCCCGGTGAAGGACAGCCTGATTTACGTCACCTTCAACACCCCCTGGTTCTGGTTCTGGTTCCTCTTCATTTTCCCGCTGATCACCATGCGCCTGTTTTCGGAGGAAGAGCGCAGCGGCACCCTCGAGACCCTGCTGACCGCTCCCGTCCGCTCCTGGCAGGTGGTGCTCTCCAAGTATGTCGCGGCCATGATCTTCTATCTCATTCTCTGGATTCCCGTCTGCGTCCAATACAAGATCTTCGGCTGGGTCACCGACCTCCCCGCGCCCTATTCCGCGGGCAACGTCATTGGCACGGCGTCCATCCTCCTTCTGCTTGGCGCAGCCTATACCGCGGTCGGTTGCCTGGCCTCCTCACTGACCTCCAGCCAGATCATCGCCGGCCTGATCACCGTCGGCCTGCTCGTGATCCAGTACTTCCTCGGCTTCGTCACCGTGATCTGGGGGGAAACCTTCGCCGGCGCCCCGCTCTTCTCCTACATCTCCTCGCAGCAACACCTGCACTACTTCTCCAAGGGCCTGATCAATACCCAACCCATCATCTACTTCCTCAGCGTGACCCTGTTCGTCCTCTTCCTGACCTACCAGGTGGTCGACTACCGCCGCTGGAAGCGCTGACCCGCCCTGATTTCGAATGGCCAAAAAGAAAACCAAGAGAGACTCCAGAAAAACGGCCTCGGCTCCTGCCGAGATCGAGCAACTCGTTGCGGACGTGCAAGCCGAGGAGTCTCCGGAGGAAGTAAAAGATGTCCCTGCCCGCTCCCTCAACCGCTGGCGCGTGGGCAGCCTCTCCATCCTTCAACTGTTGCTGCTTGCGGTCACCCTGCTGGCCATCAA
>JAWVYP010000222.1:0-4555 GCA_033722655.1 Akkermansiaceae bacterium
CGCACTGCTCGCAGCCCGGCGCATCCCAGACCTGATCCAGGCTGACTCCCTGCTCCCTGGCGGCTTCCACCTCTGGTGGCTTTGCCGCGCGCTGCTGCCTGCAGTCCCCACACAGCTTTCTCAATACGCGCTGGCCGACGATGATCTTGAGCGATGCGGCGATCTCGTAATCCTTGACGCCCATGCTGCGCAGCAGGGTGATGGCTCCGGCCGGATCGCGCGAGTGCATGGTGCTCAGCAGCACATGACCACTGAAGGAAGCACTGATGGCAGCACGGGCCGTCTCGTCGCTGCGGATCTCGCCGAGAAAGAGCGTGTCGGGGTCATGGCGCAGGAGGTCGTGGACCCCTTCGGCAAAGCTGGCGGGCTGGGTGGGATTGTCCCGGTCCAGTGCAATCTGGGAGATGCCTTCGAGGGCAAACTCCACCGGGTCCTCGAGGGTCAGGATGTTGCGATCTGGCTTCATCTCGTTGAGGAGCGAATAGGCGGTGGTGGTTTTGCCGCATCCGGTGGGGCCGACGCAAAGCAGCATGCCCTCGGCGTGGCTGGACCACTCCAAAAGCTCGTTCAGGTCGCCCTGCTCCATGCCCAATTCGCGGATGTCGTGCTCGATGCGGGAAGCCTCCAGCAGACGCAGGCTGAGCTTCGGGCCCTGCACGGTCAGGGCGCGGGCCACGCGGATGGAAGTGCCACTGGGACCAAGCTCGGCACTGCCTTCCATGCGCTCGTTGCGGGAGGTGGAATCAATGCCCGCCTCGACCTCGATCGAGCGCACCAGCAACTCCCCCACCGACCGCGGTATTTCGGCCACCGCATAGAGCTGACCGTCGAGGCGAAAACGCAAGCGATAGCAGTCCGCCTGCGGATCGATGTGGATGTCACTCACCCGCCCCGCCTCCAGCGCATCCCCCACCAAGAGATTGGCCAGTTCGGCGCCGTCCTCCTCCGTGGCAGACACCGCGCCCAGGAAGCCTGGGCACAGGTGGGTCTTGGGTGAGTTGGGTGAGTTGTTTTCGGTCATGGTCGCATGTGGGCGGGATGTGGCACCCCGTATCCACCAGAACTATCACAGCATCGCAGCTGGATCAAACGACCAGTCCTTCTCAAACGTAGCGCTGCAGTCGCCACGCGGCCCCCACTCCAGCGAGACAAAGCAGCACGTAGAGACCGAGCGAGGCCAGTGGCGACCAGGCCTGCAGGGGCGAATGGATCAGTCCCGTGATCAGGATGAGCACGGCGATGAGGGTATTGGAGGCCGAGACGTAATCGGTGCGCTGGTCGCCATCGGCGGCATCCACCACCCAAGTCTTGCGGCCGAGCCGCACGCCGGCGTAACCGATGTTGAAGACGAGAAAGAGCAAGGGCCAGGCATACTCCGGCGTGATGTTGCCGGGCTTGGCAAAGGCGAGCGTGATGGCCAGGATGCCGATCACCGCGGCCACCAATCCGCCCACGGCCATGGACAGCGCGCCCGAACGGTCGGCCAGCTTGCCCCAGAAAAAGGAACTGCCCGCCTTGGCCACGCCGGCGGCGATGATGAAGCCCGCCAGCGAACCCAACTGCGCGCCCGAGCGCTGGCTGAGAATGACCAGCAGGGGCGAGGCCAGGGCCGTGCCCAGCAGAAGGCCGCGCGCCACCACGAAGTCGCGGAACTTCGGATCCTCGCGCACCATGGACAAGCGCTCGGACCAGCCCTGTCGGCCTTGGTCCCGCTTGCCCTCCTGGCGCGGTTCAGCCACCAGCGAGTAGAAGGCCGCACCCAGCACCCAGAGCAGCGAGGCCCCAAGCACCAGTTGCGCCAGCCAGACCGCGGCCAGGTCGCTGCCACCGGCGAAAATCAGGCTCACCGCGGCAGCCGCCGAAAGCACCCCTGAGATCGCATTGGAGGTGCCGGAAACGCGACCACGAAAGCCCTTGGGCACCGAACGGCCGAGCACGTCCTTGGAGCTGACCGAGCAAAAGGAGCGCGCCACCGCAAAGGCCGCCAAGGCCACCAGCACCACCCCGCTGGCCACGGCCGGCGGCAATTTCCAGGCGGCGAGTCCCATGGCCGCGATGGCCATTGCCTGGGCCACGGCCCCTGCAACAAAGATCCACTTGCGGCGCTCCACCCGCTTGACCCAGTCGCTGATCACCACCTGCGGCAGCATCGAGCCCGATTCGCGCACCGGCACCAGCAGGGAGAGCAGGGCGCCTGGTGCGCCGAGCGCGGAGAGCAGCCAGGTCAGCACCGTCTTCGGATTGGTCAGCACATCCCCCAGCCGGGTCGCGCTCTGCGCGGTGATGATCCACGCCGCAGCGCGTTTCTCCTTGGGCTTGAGGGATGCCATGTGCCCGCCACGCTAGCGCAGGATGGGCAAAGTCCAAGGAACTGTTTCCAAGCCGCCAGACTCCGCCAGACTCACCTCAAGCGGATTCGGTCGCTTCCACTCCGTTCGCGGCGCAGCAGAAACAGCACGGCCAGGACGGACATGAGCAGCACTCCCGGCTCTGGCACGGTCACCAAAGCCAGACCGCTGCCGTAGCCGAAGCGGTAATCTCCACCGCCGGCATCCTGGAGTTGGCCGGCAGCCAGGCTCCATTCATCAGCCACCTTTTTCCAAGTGGTCCCGTTGAGCTCGAAGGTGCCGCCGAGGCTCGCCGCATCGGCCCAGCCATAAAGGGACTGGGCGGAGACGCTGTCGTACCTGAATGAGCCCGGTGCCCCCAGGGTGTAGAGGCCGACATGCTGGGCCACCGTCAGGGCATGGTTCCAGATGGCGGCATCGCGCAGCAGGCCTTCCATGTCCTCGGTGAAGTTGCTGGCACCGCCAAGTTCGAGGGCGGAAGTCGTCCACGACGTATTGACCGTCGTGTCCGGAGTGCCGGCCGACACCCCGTTGACGAAGGCGCGCACGCTCGCTCCATCACCCAGTACTGAGAGGTGGGTCCAGCGGTCACTGGTGATTGCGGAGTGAGCAGAAGCATTGAAGGGAATCGAGGCATTCACGCTAGACGCGATAGAGGAACTGACCGCTGCTCCATTCAGGCCCAACTTGAACCAGGTGCCACTGCGCGTGCCCATGATCACATCAGCTCCACTGTCGGCATTGCCCGCTGCCAAGGGATTGAGTTTCACCCACACCGACCAAGTGAAGCCGGTCGTGCGGTCCGCACCCTGCTGACCGGCACTGATGCGGTTGCCCTGCACCGTGCTCCAGACATGGGTATCGAAAGCCGAGTCATAAACCCAGGAAGAGCCGGCACCGTTGACCGTTCCGTTGGTTGCGGGGTGGACCGGATCGTTGACTGCAGCAGTCAGGACGGTGCCGTTTGAAATCGATCCCGCGGAACTGTGGGTCAGTGGCAATTGCCACACCAGGGCAGCGCTGGCACCGTGGGTCATCACGAGCGAGGAGGCCGCCACCAAAGCCCGCATCGCGGGCGCAATAGGGGGGTTCATATGTAAGGTCAATCGACCTCGCCTTCATCTACTTCTGCCGGTGAAATTTGTCAATCTCGCCGAGCGGAATTTTCACCGCTTGCGGGTCCGCCCTCCACGCGCGAAAGATCCCGGATTGCAGCCATCGCCATCCTGCGCCACAGTCCCCGCATGTGGACTTCAGTTCGTGAATTCGAGGACATCCGTTACGAGACGGCGGATGAGGGCCAGATTGCCAAGATCACCATCAACCGTCCTGAGGTGCGCAATGCCTTTCGACCGCAGACGGTGAAGGAAATGCTCCAGGCCTTCGACCTCGCCCACGAGGACCCCAAGGTCGGTGTCATCATTCTGACCGGCGAAGGCGAGAAGGCCTTCTGCTCCGGTGGCGACCAAAAGGTGCGCGGCCACGCCGGCTATGTGGGTGAGGACGGCGTGCCCCGCCTCAACGTGCTCGACCTACAAAAGAAGATTCGCTCGCTGCCCAAGCCGGTGGTGGCCATGGTCGCCGGTTACGCCATTGGCGGCGGTCACGTGTTGCACGTCGTCTGCGACCTGACCATTGCCGCCGACAACGCCCGCTTCGGCCAGACCGGCCCCAAGGTCGGCTCCTTTGATGGTGGGCTCGGCTCCAGCTATCTGGCGCGCATCGTCGGCCAGAAGAAGGCGCGCGAAATCTGGTTCCTCTGCCGTCAATACGATGCGCAACAGGCCTTGGACATGGGCCTGGTCAACACCGTCGTGCCCTACGCCGAACTCGAAACCGAGACCCTCAAGTGGTGCCGCGAGATGCTCGCCCACTCCCCCATTGCCCTGCGTTGTTTGAAAGCCGCCCTCAATGCCGACTGCGACGGCCAAGTCGGCCTGCTCGACCTCGCCGGCAATGCCACCCTGCTCTACTACATGAGTGAGGAGGGCAAGGAAGGCAAACAGGCCTTCCTCGAGAAGCGCCAGCCGGACTTCTCAAAGTTTCCGCGCGTGCCGTAAGTTTTTGAGCCATAGCTCTTGTACTGCAGGGGCGTTCTACATGTCTCACCGTCGCCTCGGCAAAGGCGGCTGACCGCCCGCCCCGATCGAGCCGCGACCGCGGAGCGAATTCCTCCGCGCCAAGAAAGCGCAACTCCTCCATTCCCC
>JAWVYP010000223.1:0-4495 GCA_033722655.1 Akkermansiaceae bacterium
CCTACAACAAGTGGCTGGAATCCAAAGCCAAGGACGATCGCCCGGCCATCGTTCACCGGATGACCGAGGGCCGCAGCCTTCGGGTGGCCAAGCAGGATGGCAGCCGCGGCGACCTCATCGACCTGCGCAACAAGGTGGTGGCCATCCAGGTCATTCACCTCGACCAAGCCGAGGATTCGGTCCGCTCCACCGCCGTCCTCAAGCGCTTGGCCGAAACATACGCCGAGGAGGACGACTTCCGCATCGTCACACTCGTGCTCAACCCGGGAAGCAAGGAGGAGCTCGATGAGCGACTTTCGACTGCGGCAGCCGAACTCGGAGCAAGCTTGCCGCAATGGTGGGTTTCGAGCACCAAGCCGGAAGTCCTGCGCAAATTCATCCGCAAGGAGCTCAAGCCCTCGCTTCCTCCCGCACAGGTCGACGGGCGCTGGGTATTCGATTCCAGCATCACCTTGATGGACCGCAACGGCCACATCCGTCGCGCGGTGGTGCCCCAGAAGGCTGGGGGCTCGCCCTACATCGCCGCCTTCGACTTCGATCAGGCAGCGCAGTGGGATGAAGAGGGCATCAAGACCGGCACCGATCTCAACAACCAGGAGCAACTCGAAGTGCTTTTGGCAGACACCATCGACAAACTGCTGCTAGAGGAACTTGAGAGGAAAAGCCATTGGCCCACGGTGATTGGCGTGCTCATCCTCGCCCTACTGGTCTGCTTCGTGATTTTTCTCAGAGTGTTTCGGGCCAAGAACCCATCCCTCCAGCCATGACCAAAAAAACGACCCTCACCCTCTTCTACGGCGCCATCGCGTTGCTGTGCATCGGCATCATCTTGCTCTCCCGCTTCCTGCACCGCGCCAACGAGGCGCAAGGCGTCATGCCGGGAAATGAAATCCGCGCGGATGGCGATCCCGCCAAGCCCTACGAGTTCAACAACAACGATCTGATGCATGCCTACATCAATCCGGGCAAGGAGGTGCCGGAGGTGTGGTTCGAGCTCGAAAAAGACCTGAAAGCCACCAACCAGTTGGGCGAGGAAGTCAGTCTCTTCGACCTCAGGGGCAAGGTCGTGCTCGTCGCCAACTTCTTTGCCGTCTGTCCAATGTGCGCCCAGCGCAATGGGGAGGAACTCTACAAGATTTACGAGGCCTTCCGGGACGATCCCGACTTCCACGTGGTGTGCATTTCGGTCGATCCGGAAAATGACGACGTCGCCAAGCTGAAGTCCTACGGCGAGGCGCTCAATGCCGATCCCTCCAATTGGTGGTTCCTCAATGCCGGCAGCGAGGAGGATACCCACCGTTACCTTGAGCAAGAGCTCAAGTTCTTCAAGATCGAGGAGCGAACCGACCCTTTGGACATCGAAGCCAATGGCCGCTTTGCGCACGATCTCGGCTTCATCCTGCTCAATCGCGACCTCGATGTGGTCGGAAAATGGCCGCTCTCCTACGCCCGCACACCCGAGGCCAAGGTCATCAGCCCGAATGGCTACGAGAGACTCAAGAAGCAGCTCTTTGAACGCATTGAGCGCGAGCTCGCCAAGAAGCCATGAAAAGCGACGAGCGCAGTGAATGGCTGGCACGTCCGGCCATGCCGCAGCTGGCGGCCCGGCTCAAGGCCATTGCCTGGGTCCTGTCTGCCGTGGTGCTGGTGCTGGTGGTGCTGATGCAGAAAATCCGCATCCCGCTTCCGGAAGGCTGGTCGACCATGGGTTTGCCGCCCTTTCACGCCTCGGTCAATGCCCTGGTCGCTCTCCTGCTGGTCATCGCTCTGGTGGCCATCAAATTGGGCCGGGTGCGACTCCACCGCACCACCATGTTGGCCGCGATGGGATTTTCGGTGGTCTTCCTGCTCTCCTACGTCGCCTACCACATGACCAACGACCCGACCCGCTACGGCGGGGAAGGGATTGCCCGCACCGTCTACTTCGCGCTGCTGATTAGCCACATCCTTCTGGCAGCGGTCAGCCTGCCCTTCATCCTCTTCACCTTCATCGCGGCCTGGACGAACCAGTTCAGGGTTCACCGCCGCCTGGCCCGCTGGGTTTATCCGATGTGGCTTTACGTGGCGGTCACCGGCCCCATCTGCTACTGGATGCTGCGTCCCTATTACGGTTGAAGGCTTGGACGGTTGAAGGCTTGGCTTTGGGCTGGCCTTGTGCAAGATCCGCCCATGCCCATGGAAATGATGGAACCCGCTCCGATGTACACGCCTTTTCTGGTCTTGAAGCTGGGCGCGGAATTGCTGATTCAGGCATTGCCCCTGTTGCTGTGAAAGGTTTCTTCCCTCGGACCGGTAAATGCATTGCATGAGCCCTCTTGCAGGCTTAACTTCATCCCCGAACCCACTTTACAAAATTTATGCAAACTCTGGCACTAGGCCCCCTTGGTCCCCCGGAAATGATCGTGATCTTCATCCTGATCCTTCTGCTTTTCGGCGCCAAGAAACTCCCCGAACTGGCACGCGGCATCGGCAAGAGCATGGGTGAATTCAAGAAGGCCCGTGACGACTTCGAACGCGAAATCACCCGCTCCGAAGACGAAGTGAAGGTCAAGGAAGCTCCCGGCAAAGAGCCCAAGGACAAGGAGGCATGATCCGACTTCGGGTAACTTCCCAAAACTTTCTCAAAGCCCCGGCCATCACCGGGGCTCTTTTTTGTCTGTGGCTGGGCCTCGGTGCCTGTGAGAAGGAGGGCATCACCCCGGACTGGAGTGCCGAGCAGCGTCCCGCTGCCGCGACACCCTCAACGGTCTCGACCGAGGCCGATAGCCGGCCGCAAACGGCGGCTCCGGGACTGCGCTTCATGGCCTATAACGTGGAGAACTGGCTGGTCATGGAGCGGGGCGGTCGGGAGAGAGGCAAGCCCGAGAAGGAAAAGGCGGCCGTGGTCCGCCTCATCGTTGAGCACCGGCCCGATGTGCTGGGGATTTGCGAAATCGGCGAGCGCTCGGACGTCGAGGAGTTGATGAAGCGGCTCAAGGCTTCCGGTTGGGAGATGCCGCATCTGGCCTATGACGACGAATCCCACGCTCTGCGTCGCCAGGCCCTGCTCTCCCGTTTTCCCATCGTCGCCACCGCCGATCCCGAGAAGGAGCGCTACCGCATGCTTGGCCGCGAATGGCGCATGAGTCGGCCCATCCTTGATGCCACCGTCGAGCGCGAGGGCTGCCGCTACCGCTTTGTCGGCGTCCATCTCAAGTCCAAGCGTGAGGTCGACCACGCCGACCAGGAGCAGATGCGTCGCCACGAGGCCCGCTTGCTGCGTGGTCACATTGAAGCCATCCTCAAGGCGGATCCGGACGTGAGATTGGTTGCCTACGGAGACTTCAACGACAGCCGCAAGAGCGTGGCGATGAAGACCGTGGCGGGCACCTACCGCTCACCCACTTACCTGACCGCCATTCCTTGCGAGGACTCGCGTGGCCATCGCTGGACCCACCACTGGGAATACCAAGACATTTACTCGCGCTTCGACTACATCCTGGTCTCGCCGGGGCTGAGGCCCGAGGCGGATTTTGACGGGAGTTACACGGTGGATGATCCGAGTTGGGCCACAGCGTCCGATCATCGACCGGTGGTGGGGATATTCAGAGCGTCGGCTGACAAAAAGTAGGGACGGCTGTCCCTGTCTCCGGCCTTTACACGGTGAGCGGTCCCTGCCTTCGGTTCCAGGGCATCGAGAGCTCAGATCGTTTTCAGCACGTCTTCCATGACCGACAGCGTGTCATCCAGATCGGCCTCGGTATGCGCGAGCGAGAGGAAACCGGTTTCGTAGGGCGAGGGGGCGAGATAAATCCCCTTGTCCAGACAGCCCCAGAACAGCTTCTTGAAGACTTCCATGTCCTGTTTCATCACGTCCTCCACGTTGAGGATCTCACGATCGGTGAAGAAGAGGCAGAACATGGAGCCAACCCGGTTCAGACGGTAGGGCATGCCCTTGGCGTCCATGATCTGGCGCAGTCCCTTTTCGAAATGGGCGCCGAGTTCCTCCAGGCGCGGATAGCCGCTGGGCTTGTCGAGTTCCCTGAGCTGGGCCAGACCCGCGGCCATGGCCAGTGGATTGCCGCTTAGCGTTCCGGCCTGATAGACCGGACCGTCGGGAGCGAGGTGGTCCATGATTTCGGCTCGGCCACCGAAGGCGCCGACAGGCAGGCCGCCGCCAATCACCTTGCCGAAGCAGGAGAGGTCGGGGCTGAGCTTTTCAATGCCCTGCACGCCGGCCTTGCCGAGGCGGAAGCCGGTCATGACCTCGTCAAAGATGAGCAAGGCGCCGTGTTTGCTGGTGATGGAGCTGAGCAAGTCCAGATAGCCGGGCTGGGGCATCACGAAGCCGGCGTTGGCAGGGTAGGACTCGACGATGATGGCCGCGATCTCCTCACCCTTCTCGGCAAAGACCTTCTCCAGGGCCTCGGGCTGGTTGTAGGGCAAGACAATGGTCTTTTCGGCAAAGGAGGCGGGAACCCCGGCTGAATCGGGCTCACCGTGGGTCAGCGCACCC
>JAWVYP010000224.1:0-4369 GCA_033722655.1 Akkermansiaceae bacterium
CGTTGGACATTCGGTCGTTGCCGCTACAGACCAAACACCAGGAACCAAGAACCAAGAACCAAGAACTAAGAACTAAGAACTAAGAACCCGGCCTCAGCCGCCTACAGCTTGGTCCGGTGAAACACCACGCGCGGCACACTTCGAATAATCAGCATCACCAGCGCCCACCATCCCGGCAGATAAGCCACCCGCTTTCCTTTGCGAATCGCCTTCCAGGCCGCGGCACCCACTTTCTGCGCTGATGAGAACAAAGGCCCCTTGGGCAAGTCCGCCGTCATCGGCGTGTCCGTCATGCCCGGCTTGAGCAGAACCACCTTGACCTCGCTTTGCCCGTGAAGCCGGTGCTGCATGCCCCGGCACAGCGTCTCGATGCCCGCCTTGGTCGCCCCGTAGAGAAAATTCGACTGCCGGCCGCGATCCCCCGCCACCGAGCCAATCACCGCCAAGGTCCCATGCTTCTGGGCCTCCAGCGTCCTCAAGCCGGCCGCCGCCATCACTGCCTGACTCGTGAAGTTCACCTCCACGGTACGCGCGATCGTCGCGCCATCCGCCAGGGCTTCCTCCTGGTTCGGCAGGTAACCCTGCGCAATCAGTAGCAAGTCCCAGCGCGTTGCCTTCAGCAAGCCCTCCCAATCCGTCTCTGCATTGAGCAAGTCCGCCACCTGCACCTTGCAGCTCGCCCCACGCGCCTCCAGGTCCGCCGCCAACTGATCCAGCTTCTCCTGGCTGCGACCGATCAGCAGCAACTCGCACTCCCGGTCTGCCACAATGGCGCGCAGGATTTCAGTGGCGATGGCAGAGGTCGCGCCAAAGACGGCAGCGTGGTAGGTCGGTTTGCTCATTGGAAAAATAACTCAGCTCGATCAGCAATTCATACGCTGCCAGAACTCCGAACTGAAGCCCGCATCCACGTGCTGGCGGAATTCATCCAGGCGTGGATAGAAGCGCTCGAAGTCCTCACGCGACATGCGCGCATCCTTCGCCGGATACAAACGGCCCTTCGCCTGACGCACGATCTCATCGAGTTCATCGAAGAGCATGCGGGTCAGTCCGCCCTGGTTGGCGAAGTCCAGGGCCAGCGTCACCCCCGGCGCCGGGAAGGACAGCATGCCCGGTGAAGGCACATCCCCGAAGGTCTTGAGCACGCCCAAAAACGAGCCCTGCCCCGAGCGCGCAATGCACTTGAGCATCTCCTCGATGGGTTCCGCCCCCGCCTCGAAGGGCGTCACGCTCTGATATTGGAAGAAGCCCCGCTTGCCGTAGATCCGGCTCCATCCATTCACTGCATCCAGCGGATGGAAGAAGGGCGAGTAGTGCTGCCGCAAGCTGCGCCGCTTGCCCATCATCTTGTGGTAGTAGGCAAAGTTGAACAGCTTCACCGAAAACTGGTTGAGCGCGATTTCCGGAAAGTCCATGGGGATGGACAGGCGCGGCGGCTGATGCGGCGTAAGCGAGTCTCCCTCGCTCTCTCCATCGCTCCAATTTCCCCGCATGAAAATCCCCCGCCCCAAGGAGCTTCCCACCGCCAGGCAGTCGAACCAGGCCACCGTGTGCTCCCAATCCTTGCCCGACTCCTCGGACAAACCCAAAAACTCCTCCACCCCATCAAAGCGCACATACTCCACATCCAGCATCGCCGAGCGGATCGGCACCAGTTGCAGCTCCGCCCAAGTGATCATCCCCGTCAGGCCCAGCCCGCCCACCGTCGCCGAATGCATGGCCTCCCCCGCGCGGCAGAGCTGGCGACTGCCGTCCGAGCGCAGCAGTTCGAAAGCCGGCACATGGTTGCCAAAGCAGCCCGCCCGATGGTGATTCTTGCCGTGGATGTCATTGGCGATCGCCCCGCCCAGGGTCACGTAGCGGGTGCCCGGCGTGGTCGGCAGGAACCAGCCACGAGGCACCGCAAAGGACAGGATGTCATTGAGCGAAATCCCCGCCTCCGCACGCAGCAGGCCCGTCTTTTCATCGAAGGCCATGATGCGGTCCAGGAAGCGGGTCTCAATCATCGTCCCCTCCTTGAGCAGACAGGAATCCCCGTAGGAACGGCCCAGCCCATAGGCCAGGGTCGGCGTCGGTAGAGCACCGCCTGAAGACCCGCCTGAAGACCCGCCTGAAGACCCGCCTGAAGACCCGCCTGAAGAAAGAATTTCCGAGCGCCAGGCCGGAGCGCGCACCTCGGTTTCCACCGGCGTCACCCGCCCCCACGAATGCATCCTGCGCTTCGCACTCATGCGTTCATGATGGGTTGAGCCAGCAGCACGCAGGCCAGGCCGATGAAGCCAAGGATCCAGGTTCCCCGGTCCTTCAGGGCAAAGACCACCGGGTCATCGCGCATGAAGCCCCGGTGGGTGAGAAACCAGATCCGGCAAATCCAGTAGAGCGCGATCACGCAAATCCCCCAGAACCACTCCGGCGCGTGGTACAAGGCCGTCACCTTCGGGCTGTTCGAGTAAAGTCCAAGCACGATGCAGGACGCCACACCCGAAGCCAGGCCGAGGGCCAGCACCAGCGGCATGTCACTGACCCGGTAGCCGCGCCCTTGGATCTCATCTGCGCCATTGCGGACCTGGACTTGCAGCTCCACGTAGCGCTTCGCGCCCGCCAGCGAGAGGAACAGCAGGAAGCTGAAGGCAAACAGCCAGAATGACAGCGCCGAGCTGATCACCAACACCCCGCCCACAATGCGCAGCAGGTAGAGGAAGGTCAGCAGGAAGATGTCCGCGATCGGCATTCGCTTCACGCACAGCGAATAACTCAGCGTCGCCACGATGTAGCCCACCATCAGCAGGCCAAAGCCCACATCCACCAGGAAGGCGCCGATCAAACCGCTGAGCACCAGCACCATCGACACCCCCATCACCGTAGCCAGCGGGGCTCGGCCCGAGGCAGCCAGACGCTTGCGCTTGCTGCGGTGTTGCCGGTCATGATCCAGATCCAGCAGGTCATTCCACAAGTAGGTTGCCGAGGCGCAGAGATTCATCGCCATGAAGGCCACCGCCAGCAGCAGCAGGTTCTGCAGGCTGAAGTGGTGACCCGCAAACAGCGGCAGGCCGATCAGGATATTCTTCGACCACTGGTGCACCCGGATGCCCTTCAGCCAGCCCATCAACCCCGGCCCCGACTTCGGGATCACCGAACCCACCTTCGCCCGCCCCTCTGCCGCCTTTGCCAGCGATCCGCCACCCACCACCACCGCCTCCCTCGCCACTTCCCACACCGGCAGGTCTGCCCATGAGTCGCCCACGTAATCAAATCCCATCTCGCCAAAGCGCTCCACCAGCAGGTCCGCCTTGTGGCTGCCCTTCAGGTTGACCGAGTCCGAAGTGGCCAGCACTTCATCAAAGGCAAAGAGCGAGCGCACGGATCCCAGCATCTTCTCATGCGATGCCGTCACCAAGAGCACCGGCCGCCCCGACTGGCGGGCCAGGTTCATCCGATCCAGAACCTCTTGGTTCACCGGAGGCAGCGATGCCGGCGGCGGCGCCACTTCCGCCAAGCGCGCCTTCAGCACCGCCCTGCCCTGCAGCAACCAGCCAAGCAGGCTGAAGAGTCGCAAGGGGTGATGCCGCACAAAGCGCAACAGGGCTTCCGCCAGCAGGTCCGAGCGGATCAGCGTCCCGTCCAGATCCACACAGAGCGGCACCTGCTTGGACTCCGAGTTCGAGGCTTGGGTTGGTTTCAGATCGGACACGAAAGAATCCGCATGGTTAAGGGCTTTCCTGCCGGGCGCGCAGGGGATGAAGGGCATGGGAATCCTAGAGAGTGAAAGGGATTGAGGGCCAGAGAAAAGGACGGATGGGGTTTGGCGGACAAGGGACGAACCATCCCAATAGTGAGGCCATGCTCATTAGTTCATTTTTCCTTGAACAGACCAGAGCTACCTTCAATCTACTCCAATGCCTCAAATGAGGTATAAAGCCAAAATTTCCCCTATGGCCAAGGCATACCCAGCCCTCGACCAGTGGCGGGAGCGTGCGTGAATACTACGATATGCCCAACAGCATTAAACTTGTCTCATAAGGAATCGACCCCACCAATAGGCCACCTCCACCATGGAAGATATTGAGATCCCAGAGAAGTGTCTTGGAGTCGTTATTCCTGTCTACAATGAGGAAAAGACTCTTCACGTCATCGTTGAGCGGGTCCTGGCGCGACCCGAAGTCGGTGAATTGGTCATTGTCAATGACTGCTCATCTGACGGCACCTGGCAAAAAATGCAAGATCTCGCCGAAACAGATGATCGTATTTGCATCTTCACCCACGAAATCAATCAGGGCAAAGGAGCTGCATTGAGAACTGGCTTTAAAGAAGTTAAATCCGAAATCGTCATCATACAGGATGCGGACCTCGAATACGATCCGGATGAATA
>JAWVYP010000225.1:0-4336 GCA_033722655.1 Akkermansiaceae bacterium
CTGAGCCTTCATCCAGGGCGCGTAGAAAAATTCGATGAAGGTGAAGGGCAGGATGACGAGCAGGAAGATCACGCCGGTCACCAGCACCCAGATCGAAAAGAAGCGGCCGGCATCGGACTCGAAGGTGATGTCGCCGAAGCCCAAAGTGGACATCACGGTGAGCGTCCAATAGAAGCCGGTCATCCAGCTGTGTTTCTGGCCCTCCAGCTCCATCAGCCAGTGAAAGATCACGCTGTAGGCGGTGATGAGGGCGACCAGCACGGTCAGCAGGCGCGCCAGCACCATGAGATTGGTGCGGCTGCTGCTGCGCGGGTGAATCGACGCGCTGACGACCGAGATCAGGGATTTCATGAGGTGGGCTCAGATGGGGGGGCGAGGCCCGGACGCTAGCGCAACTTGGGGCCATTCGCCAAGGGGCGAATGGCCATGAATGGGCCAGACTCTCGGAGCCTGAACTGGATCTTTGTTTTTCCCTGGCCTGGGAGGCTTTCAGTATTTTCGCCAGGCACTGGGGAAGAACAATACAAGCAGGGCGAAGAGCTCGAGACGGCCGAGAATCATCAGCCAGGAAAGAAACAGCAGGGTGTCCTCGCGGAATCCCGAGAAATTGTCGCTGGGGCCCACGTCGCCGAAGCCGGGACCGATGTTGGAGAGGGTGGCCAGCACCGCACCTGCGCAGGTGTCGATGTCGATTTCCGTGCCGGCTTCCAACAGGCCGACCACTGCTGTGGCGAAGATGGCGATCATCAGGTACATCGTGAGGAAGAACAGCGTCTGGGAGCGAGCACTCTCCTGAATGTTCTGGCCATTGACCCGCAGGCTGAAGACCTGGTTGGGGCGGAAGGCGCGGATGATCTCTTGGCGGGCGTATTTGAGGAACACCAGCAAGCGCCCGATCTTGAAACCGCCTGCAGTGGATCCCGCACAGCCACCGACAAACATCAAGAGTATCAGAATGACCTGCGGCCAGGCCTCCCACAGTTCGTAGTCCACGATGCCAAAGCCCGTGGTCGAGATGGTGCTCACCACGGTAAAGAGGGCATGCCGCAGCGATTCCATGAAGGGAGCATCGCCATGCAGGGCTCGTCCCCCGGTAATGGCCACGACGGCAAGTCCCACCACCAGAAACAGCAGGCGGGCATCTTCCTCCTGACGCAGTCGTCGCCAGTTGCGATGGGCAATTACGAGGTAGAGCAGGAAGTTAATGCTGCACAGCAGCATGATGCAAACGAGCCAAAGCTCGATCAGCCAGCCATTGCCCCAGCCCGAGTAATGGCCGATACTGAGGTTGTGGGGACTGAAGCCACCGGTGGAGACGGTCGTCATGCTGTGGCAGACAGCATTGAACCAGCTCAAGCCCATCATCCGCAGGCCGATGGCGCAGGAGAGGGAGAGTGCCAGGTAGATGCGAAGCAGCCACAGGGAGGTGTCGCGGATGCGGGCCATTCCGGCATCCCCCGTGCGATAGGAGGACTCGTTGTGGAACAGGGATTTGGCACCGACTCCCAGATAGGAAAGCACCGCGACAAAAAGCACCAGGATGCCGATGCCGCCCAGCCATTGGGTCATGGAGCGCCAAAGCAAGAGGCCCCTGGGCCAGGCCTCGATGTCGGTCATGACCGTGGAGCCGGTGGTGGTGAAACCCGAGGTCGATTCGAAGAGAGCTGCGGCCCAATTCAGGTGCGGCGGACACAACAGATAGGGAAGCCCGCCCAGAATGCTGCAGGAGACCCAGCCGAGACCGACGATGACCACGGCCTCGCGGCGCAGCAACTTGCCCTTGAAGCGCCGGAATCCTCCCAGGCCCATCAGGACGATGCCGATGCCGATGGCGCAGGCGGACGAGATGAACATTGCGGGGATGGCCTCGGCTTCACCGGGAAGGGGATCCAACCAGGAAAACAGGCCGCAAACCGCCATGGCCAGGGCAACCAGACTCAGCAAAATGCCGACAATGCGCAGAATCAGAAAGTATCTCATGGGGTGTGCTTGGAGTGCTCCGGGAGAGAGGGTCGGGAATTCAGCCGGCCACCAGCTTGGCGAAGGCTTTCAGCGATGACCTGGCGACCACGGCATAGAGATGATCGCCTGGCTCCAGATGGTCCTCCGGTCCGGGGACCTCGGCGTGCAAACCACGAAGCTGGCCGACCAGAACCACGCCCTGGGGCCACTTGACCTCCTGAATCGGCAGGTCCCCGACGGGTGACTTGTCCGGGACGCGGATTTCGAGCAGCAGGGCTTCATCAAATTCCTCCAGGATGTGGTAGCGGTCCGTGGTGATGAAGCGCTGGATTTCGCGGCGGGTGGCTTCGCGCGGGCTGACTGCCGCCTTGATGCCCAGGTGGTGGCCGCTGCTGGAGATGGCTGAGGCATAATCGGAGCGGTGAATCAGGGTCAGGCAGTTTTCCACTCCCAGGGTGTGGGCCTGCAGGCAGCTCATCACGTTGTCCTCGTCACCCGCGCTGGTGGCGATGAAGAAATCGGCCTGGCCGACCTGTTCTTCCTCCAGATTGGCGACCACGGTGGCATCCGCACAGATGATGGCGGTGTTGAGTAGGCGGTCTGCAAGCTGATCGCAGAGCTCGCGATCCTTCTCGAAGATGCGCAAATCGCATTCGATGCTCTCGAGCATCTGGGCGAGTGCGAACCCGTATTCATTGCCGCCGAAGATCACGACCTTGAGCCGCTCTCCGCGCTTTTGTTTGCCCTGCAGCTCGGCCGAGAAATCTCGAAGCTTGTTGGGATTGCCGAAAATCATCGCCACATCACCCTCCTGCAGCTCGGAGTCGGCATCCGGAACGAAATGCTGACCATCACGACTGATCATCGCCAGGCGGACGCCTCTTGGACTTCCCAATTTGCGCAGCGGGGTGCCGATGGCACCCGAGTTCGCGGCGATTCGCACCTGCTGGAGTTCAATGCGGCCACGGGCCAGCTCCTCGACCACCAGGGACTCGGGGTTGCGCACGTATTTGGCCAATTCGATGGCGGCGAGTCGCTCCGAGCTGAAGGTGTGGTCGATGTCGAAGTGGCCCTTGTAATCGAAAAGCCATTCCTCGCGTTGCAGCTTGGGTCGCACCCGGCAGATTGCCTTTTGGACCTGCATCGCTTTCGCCATGGAGGCGGAGACCATATTGGCGGTGTTGGATGAGGTCAGCGAAAGGAAGAGGTCGCATTGGCCGACATCGGCATTGGCGAGATCCTCGACACTCGAGCCATTGCCGTGGATCACCTTGACGTCCAGGGCTTGTTCGAGTTCCCAGGCAAGGCTCTCTTCCTTGTCGATGATCGAGATGGTGTGGCCTTGCTGGGAGAATACTGACGCGAGGTGGCGGCCAATCTCACCTGCTCCAACGATGATGATGTTCATAAGGGGGACCCGGCCAATGCCGATGCCCCCAAACTATAGCCCAATGCATTCCCAAGCAATGCTCAAGGGGTAGGTGGATTGTAACGCAGACCGATTGACACAGGTGCTTGCCTTGACACACGGGTTTGAAATCCGAAACTTCTCTTCTCGAGCATGTGTCAGTTCTGCTGACTGACTTGGATGTCGGTGAAGAGACGGTCGGGCATGGGGCCGCTGATGGTGGCTGTCACTGTGACCCAATTGTCCTGATCCGGACTACTCTGGCTGAAGCTCACTGTGGTGGTGCCATCTGAGGCGCCGTCACTGTGGAAGGTGCCGAGGTTGGGGCTCCAGCGGTAGACGGCGACGATGTCGGTGGCCGCATTCGGGTTGAGTGGATGGCGGAAGGTGAAGGTCTGGGTCAATGGATCCATCGCCAGCTCAGCCATGACCGATCCCTGGGATGAGCTGCTCGGGTCGGTGCCGAAGTAGCTTTCAAGCCCATTGCTCATGCCATCGCCATCCGGGTCGTCACTGAACCCGGTTTGCCCACCCACATCGTAGCCCGCCATCCAGTCGGCAAAGCTGACTTCCTCGGTAACCGTGATGACCACTTCGTCCCAGACCGGATCGTTCAAGCCATCGTCGGCGGTGAGGCGCAGGGTGTAGGTGCCGGCTGTGGTGAAAGTCGCAGTTGTGTCAACGGCAGAAGAGTCGGTGATTGCAACTGGGCCGGGAGCGCTGACCACAGTCCAGCTGGTCGCGGGAATGCTCTCAGGATCATTCACAGTCCCATCAAGGGTGATGGTCGCCGCCAAAGCTTCTTTCACCGGTGCAGAATTCTTGTAGGGATGACCGTCCGGAAGTTTGGCGGTGAGGCCCCACTTGTGGGCGAGGTAGCCTTCAAACTTCTGGCGGGTTGCCTCGTCGTGATCGGCCGGGCAGATGATGATTTCGGCGATGGTTCCATTGTAGCCCCACTCTTGC
>JAWVYP010000226.1:0-4280 GCA_033722655.1 Akkermansiaceae bacterium
GCATGACCCTCACCGATACCGGCAAGCCGATTGCGGTTCCCGTGGGCAAGCAGGTCCTGGGCCGCATCTTCAACGTCACCGGTGAGCTGGTGGACGAAAACAAGCCTCTGGCTGACGAAAACCTCCGCTCTCCCATTCACCGTCCGGCGCCAACACTTACCGAGCAATCCGCAGCCGCCGAGATCCTGCCGACCGGCATCAAGGTGATCGACCTCATCTGCCCGCTGCTCAAGGGTGGTAAGGGTGGCATGTTCGGTGGTGCCGGTGTGGGCAAGACCGTGGTGATCATGGAGCTCATCAACAACATCGCCAAAGCGCACGGTGGTTTCTCCGTGTTCGCCGGTGTGGGTGAGCGCACCCGTGAGGGCAACGACCTTTACTGGGAAATGATCGAGTCCGGCGTCATCGCCTGCGAAAAGGACGAGAACGGTCATCCCAAGCTCGACTCCAAGGGCAACCCCGTGCTCGCCGAAGAAGGCTCCAAGGTGGCCCTTTGTTACGGTCAGATGAACGAGCCTCCCGGTGCGCGTCTGCGCGTGGCGCTCTCGGCACTCACCATGGCCGAGCACTTCCGTGATGAGGACAACCAGGACGTGCTGCTCTTCGTTGACAACATCTTCCGTTTCTCCCAGGCCGGCTCCGAGGTGTCCGCGCTTCTCGGCCGCACCCCGTCTGCTGTGGGTTACCAGCCGACCCTCTCCGAGGAAATGGCCGGTCTCCAGGAGCGGATCACCTCCACCAACAAAGGTTCGATCACCTCGATTCAGGCCGTTTACGTGCCTGCGGATGACTTGACCGACCCCGCCCCCGCCAACACCTTCGCTCACTTGGATGCGACCGTGGTGCTGGAGCGCTCGCTCGCGGAGCAAGCCCTGTTCCCTGCGGTTGACCCCCTTGCTTCGACCTCCAAGGCGCTCGCCCCGGACGTGGTCGGCGAAGAACACTACCGCGTGGCCCGTGGCGTGCAGCAAACCCTGCAGCGCTACAAGGACCTGCAGGACATCATCGCCATTCTCGGCATGGACGAGCTCTCCGACGAGGACAAGCTCACCGTGTTCCGCGCCCGCAAGATCCAGCGCTTCCTGACCCAGCCCTTCCACGTGGCCGAGGTCTTCACCAACGTGCCCGGTGCCCTGGTCTCGATGGAAGACACCGTCAAGGGCTTCGCCGAAATCCTTGACGGCAAGTGGGACGACGTCCCCGAAGGCAACTTTTACATGAAGGCCGGCATCGACACCGTCGAGCGCGACTGATCCCACTCAACTCCTTTCAATCCATGTCCATGCACCTCGACATCGTCACTCCCGAAAAGAAGGTCTTCTCCGATGAAGTGGAGAACGTCTACCTGCCGGGTGCGGATGGCGAGATGGGCATCCTTCCCCAACACGCCGGTCTGGTGACCGCGCTCCAGGCCGGAGAGCTGCGCTACCTCCACAAGGGGGAAACCGGCACCCTCGCCGTGGGCTCGGGCTTTGCCGAGATCACCCAGGAAAAGGTGGTCGTGCTGACCGATAGGGCGTTGGACGAAGCCGAAATCGACGAAGCGGAAACCGAGAAGGCGCTCGAGCGCGCCAAGGAGAAGCTCGAGACGCGCGAGAGCGACCTCGATGCCGAGGAAGTCGCCCACCTGCAGAACCTGATCGCCAAGCAAATGGCCGCGCTGACTTTCAAGCGCAAGCGCAAGAACTGAGGGTGAAGTTTTTTGGAGTGGCGCTCTCCATGGAGCGCCATAACAGCCTTGGAAGGCATTCTTGCCTTCCAACCATTCTGGGTCCAACAGGTCTTGGATGCTGGAAAGCATCCAAGGGCTTCCATGGCGCTCAAAGGAGAGCGCCACTCCAAACAGGCCGAGATTAAACGGACGAAAGAGACGGATTGCGCCGCTCTGGGTTTTAGGCCACAAATGGCCCCTGACCATGAATCAGATGCTCATCGATCCCGCAGTGCGCACCGGCTGCGACGACCTGTCGGCCCTCAAGGAAGTTCTCGAGGGTGCGAGCCAGCGTCAGCGCTCGCCCATCGATGACCTGCTGGATGCCGGCGTGGTCGACGAGGAGCGCTACCTCAAGGAACTCGCCCACGACCTGGGTCTGGAGTGGATGCAGAGCATTCCCCTGCCTGAGGAGCCCTTGCCTCTGCGCGAGGCCTGCGGTCCGCGGGTGGCACTGCGCCACCGCTTGTTGCCGGTGGAAATTACCGGCGAGCAAGGCCAGCAGCGCCTGACTCTGGCCACCTTCGACCCCTTCAACCTGGTGGCCCGCCAGGCCGCGGCCCAGGAGCTGGAATTGCCTGTCGACTGGGTAATGGCATCGCGCAAGCGCGTGCACGAGGCCCTGCGCCGTCTCTACGGGGTGGGTGCCGACACTTTCGAGCAGATCCTGGAAGGGCGCGAATTCGACTACGAGGCGATCGAGGCCGCCGAGGACGAGGCCAACATCATCGATGACGACGACGAAGAGGCCAGCGTGGTCAAGTTCGTCAACCAGATCATCCGCGAAGCCCTCGACCAGCGCGCCACCGACATCCATGTCGAGCCGCTGGCGACCAACCTGCGCATCCGCTATCGCATTGACGGTCGCCTCACCGAGATTGCGGTTCCCGAGAACATCAAGACCTTGCAGAGCTCGGTCATTGCCCGCCTCAAGATCATGGCGCGCCTGGATATCGCCGAGCGCCGCATTCCGCAAGACGGCCGCATCAACCTGCAGTTTGAAGGCCAGACCATCGACGTGCGTGTCGCCACCGTGCCCACGGTGGAGGGGGAGAGCGTGTCGCTGCGCCTGCTCAACCAGGAGAAATTCAACCTCGCCAAGCTGCAGCTCGAACCCTTCGTCAGGGACAAGATCCAGAAGCTGCTGGCCATGCCCAACGGCATCATCCTGATCACCGGCCCCACGGGTTCCGGCAAGTCCACCAGCCTTTATTCCTTCCTCAGTGAGGTGAACAACTCCGACCTGCGCATCGTCACCGTCGAGGATCCGGTCGAGAACAAGCTGCCTGGGGTGATGCAGATTGCGGTGAAGAGTGAAATCGGCCTGACCTTTGCCAATGCCCTGCGCTCCATCCTGCGCGCCGACCCCAACATTGTGATGGTGGGTGAGGTCCGTGACCTGGAGACCGCCGAAATCGCGGTGCGCGCCTCGCTCACCGGCCACCTGGTATTTTCCACCCTCCACACCAACGACGCGATGGGCGGGATCAACCGCCTGGTCGACATGGGGGTGGAGCCCTTTCTGGTCTCGGCCGCCGTGCGTGCCTTCCTGGCGCAACGCCTGGTGCGCCGCCTCTGTCCACATTGCAAGACGCCGCGAGAGCTCACCAGCCTGGACCGCCAGGAGCTCGGCATTCCCGCCGATATTTCCGGCCAGACCTATTCGCCCAATGGCTGCGACCGCTGCCGCAATACCGGTTTTTCAGGACGGCTCGCCATCTACGAGGTGGTTGTGCTCACCGACGAAATGCAGGAACTGGTGGCGCACGGGGCACCGTCTTCCAAGATGCGCGAACAGGCCTATCGCGACGGCTACGTGCCGATGCGCACTTACGGCTGGCACAAGGCCCTGCAGGGCGAAACCACCATTGAGGAAGTCATTGCGGCGACCAGTTCGGATCGCGCGGCTTCCTACTGACCCGGCGCCTGCCCACGAACCTCCCTCAGACCGAGTCGCAGCAATCCATGGCAATTTTCACCTACAAGGCACTCTCCAGTGGTGGCTCGGTCACGACCGGTGAGCTGGATGCCGCCGACCGCAACGAGGCCCTGCGGCGGCTCGAGCGCAAGGGCTTGCAGCCGGTGCAGCTCAAGCAGAGCAGCGACTCCAGAGCGCAAGGGAAGTCGCGGGCATCGGCCTCCGGCAAGACGGCCAGCAATTATGAGGAGGGTCCCGTGCGGCTCAAGCGGGCGGAGGTGGTGCTCTTCACCGAGGAGCTTTCCGACATGTTGGGCGCCGGCTTGCAACTCGAACCAGCCCTCAAGGCGATGGAAAACCGCCAGGAGCTCGGCAACCTCAAGGAGGTGTCTTGGAAGATTCGCCAGATCGTGCGCGATGGCAGCAACTTCTCGGTGGCCCTGCGCCGGGTGAGCCCCAGTTTTGGTCCGCTTTACTGTTCGCTTGCGGCGGCCGGTGAGGCCTCCCAGGACGTCGCCGAAGAGGAGGGCCAGGCCCACCGAGGCGACGACGATGAGGGCCAGCGCGGCGAGGCGGCGCCTCTTCCTCACGTGTCGGGGAGCCTGCTCACGCGCGGAGGGCCTATCGGGTGATCTCGTAGACCACCGAGGC
>JAWVYP010000227.1:0-4262 GCA_033722655.1 Akkermansiaceae bacterium
CCAGGGGCGGAGGTCGTAGGGGCTGGCGCGCATGTCGAGGTTGCGCAGTTCGAGAGCGAGCTCGAAGCAGTCGAAGAGCAGGACACTTCCGACCCAGGGCATGGCCTTGGCGGCCCACTTGTAGAGATCCATGTTGGCGTGGAGACAGGCGGGCTGCTCGTGATGGGCGCGGGTCTCAAGCGTGGGCTGCTGGAGGTTCATCGGCCGGGCTTCCTTGGCGAAGAAGCGGAAGGCGTCGTGATGGGAGCAGCAGAGGGGGCGCGATTCGACGAGTGCGTCGATCTGCGCTTGAGGCAAACGAAGGGTCAGGGTCTTTTCGTGGCGGATGTCCCGACCTCGATAGACCATCGCCCATTCGTGCAGGCCGTGGCAGGCGAAGTTGGGAGCGCGGTCACGGGTGGCCTCCAGCAGTTCGATCATGTAACCGAGCCGCCGGCGCTGTTTATCGGTGAGGGTGGAAGGATCGGCCTGAATGGAGTCATCCGTGACCCGGTAATGCTTGCCTAGCAGATGGGGTGGGTTCTCCTCGCTGCGTTCCAGAACCACGCCGACACCCGGATGCCATTTCTCGAGAATGCTCAGAGGGAAGGGATAGTAGCCAAAGAGGAAGTCCTCGATGGGGTCGGGCTGATGGGCGGTGTGTCGCTCGCGCGCTGGCAGGGTGAAACGCCGGGCCCGTTCCAGTGACTCCGCCGCCACCGCCTGCCACTCGGAGGCAGGGATGGTGTGGTGCTCGGCGAGGGCGGTCATCTGTGGCAGACAAGCACGCTGGCTCGGAAAAGGCAAAATTTCCCTTGCGTGGGGGGCGGTGTGGCCTTAATCATCCGCCCCCGCACTTGATGGTGCGGCACCTAAAAAATCGCGGGATGGAGCAGTCAGGTAGCTCGTCAGGCTCATAACCTGAAGGTCGCAGGTTCAAATCCTGCTCCCGCAACCAATGAAGGTCCGAATCGGAAACGATTCGGACCTTCGCATTTCAGGGCTTGGGGATGGATGCGCGGGTCAGGCCTTGGAGCCGCCCCGCTGCGAGCCGAGCAGCAACAGGGCTGGGATTCCGAGGGCCACCAGTTCGAAATAGAAGGCGGGTTGGACCTCGACCTTGAAATTGGCCATGATGGCTTCCTCCATCGCTCCACCCATGGCCTCTTCCATGGCGCCCCCCATCGGGTCAGCGGCCGGGTCAGCCATGGAGGTCTCAGCTTCTCCAGATCCCTCCTTGATGCTTTCGAGCAACTCCTGTTTGGCGGGAAAGCCGACCATGAGTTGGATCAACAGCAGGGCGAGTGCGCCGATGGGCAGGAGTGCGGCCAGCTTGTCGGTCGTGCCACCACCACCGGACAGGGACATCAGGGAGAGCACGATGGCGACAGCCAACAAGGCCAGGGCTAGGCCAACCAAGATGCTGCGACCGAGGGAATCGTCGGCATCCGGACCCTCTTGCGTGGCCATTTCGCCAGCAGCCATGTTCTCCATTTGCTCGGATGGGGAGGATGCGCCAGTGATGACTTGGATGCCGGTTTGGGTGGCCAGGCTGGTTCCAGAGCATTGGATATCCAGCCAAGGCATGAAGAAAATGCCAAGTGCGCCCAGAAGGGATGCCACCCGGATCTTGGGAAAGGGGGAATTGGAACCCGACGTGGGGGCTTGGGACTGGGGGTGAAGTGAGGTCTGGTTGCTGGTATGGCCGAAAGGTGGTTTGGGCGGACCCGCTGGGGCTGGCGAAGCCGCGGGGATGACTTCCCGGATGGTTTTCCATTCCGGCAGTCCCTCATGCCAGATGAAGTCGTCCTGGGTGAGCTCACCGTTGGCGAGCATGGTGGAAATCTGTTCTTGGGTGTAAGGACCAACCTGCTGGTCATTCTGGTATAGGTGGTATTCCATGCTTAGAGGTCTGAATGTGGATTCATGTGAGTGTTAGAAAGACGGGGTCTCAATAGGTGCTAGGGGGCATCTTGGGAAGGCAAAAGGCCCGGAGAAGTGGTCACTGAATTCTCCATTTGCCGGTGATGGTGCTCAACAATGCTAGCCCGGAAATTTCATGAAACCTCGGTCTGCGGCTTGTCCTTCCCGATGTTGCCTGCGTTCTCCTTGAAAACGCAGTTGGACAGAGTGTTAACTCAGCCCTGACTGCGTTTTCAGCGTCGGCCTGGTCAACATCGAGAATTTCTGCGCCTCGCCCACGAGAATCATGAAATATCCGGGCTAGCGGCCGCGGATTGGCTACATTTCACCGCAATCGCCGCCGGTCCTCCCATCGATTCTGTGCTCTCGAAGGAGGACTTGGCCAGCAAAGGCGATTCCATGGATGAGGCCCTATCCATGACGGCCTTGATTGCTGACGATGACCGGAGCATTCACGGCGTGTTGGCCCTCTCGCTGGAGCTCATCGATGGAGATTGATCTCCCCGGAGAGTTGGCCTGATGGGGCGATGTTCAGGCGGTTCAATGCCTGCGCTTCAGCTGTTCATCTCTGCGGCAAGCAGGTCCTTGAAGGCCAACATGCTGTTCTCGTAGACCTGGCCGAAGGCCGGATTGGGAGACAATTTTGAGCCGGCGCTCGCTTTGCAGAAGATCTTCTGCAGCTCGCTGACATCCTGGCCGGCAGCACCCGCGGCGATGAGTGCAGCGCCGAGGGCGGCGGAGTTGTCGACGTCGAGGCGCTCGACGGGGGCCTGAAAGACGTCGGCCACCAGTTGGGCGATGCCGTCGTTTTTGGAAGCGCCACCGGTGAGGCGGATGCGCTCGGCTTTGACCTCCATCCAGCGGCTCTGCAGGCGCATGTTCATGAACTGGCCTTCGAGTAGGGCGCGGACCTGGAGTCCGGCGTCGCCATTCTCGAATTCCTCGGAACCACGCAGGATGGGCCTGTCGAAATCGTGGCGGGGCGTGATTTCAGGACCGTAGAAGGGCAGCATCAGGTTCTCGCCGGCGGCATCGGCAGTGGCGTCGAGGGCTTCCTTGTCGAAGGCCGACCAGTCGAGGCCGTGGGTGTCGCGCAGGGCTTCGCGGGCGAGCGAGCCGTTGCGGAAGCAGATCAACGACATGAAGCCGCCGACGGGATTGCCAAAGACGTGGCCGTAGCCGTTGGGATCGGTCTTGGGGCCGGGCATGGAGGCGAAGAAGGTGTCACTGGTGCCCAGCGAGATGACGATGTTGCCGGGGTCGGTGGCGCCCATGCCGACCAGCGAGGCCGGGTTGTCGCCTGTGAACAGCGCGCATTGGCAGTCGGCGGAGAAGCCGTATTTCTCGACAAAGTAGCTGGCGATGGTGCCCTGGGTCGTGGTGGCCGGGGCGGGGGAGCTAAGTTTGCCGTCGAGTTCGGGGGCGGTGGCTTCGAGCAGGTCGGTGTCCCAGCCCAGGCCTTCTAGGTTGAGGAGGTTCATGCCCGCGCCGTCGCCGTAGTCGATGGAGACGGACTTGCCGGCGAGCACCGAGGCCATGAAGGAACTGACCAGGTGGATGTGGGCGGTTTTGGTGTAGGCTTCGGGGTCGAGCTTGGAGAAGCGGCGAATCTGAGGCCCGGTGAAGCGCTCAATGGCGACGGATCCGGAGCGGCTGCAGACCTCCTCGGAGCCGCCGAGGGCCTCGGTGATCTCGGCGCATTCCTCACCGGTGGAGGTGTCCATCCAGATCGGAGCGGTCTCACGAGTGAAGGCGTCCTTGAGTTGCTCGGCAAGGCTGCTGCCCACCTCAAGCTTGGCGAGGCGACCCTCGAAGCTGTCGTCGAGATAGACCGAACCGTGTTGCTGGCCGGAGCCGGCGATCATCTTGACCTTGGAGAGGTCGACCTGATCCTTGATGCGCCCGAGCAGGAGGTCGAGGGCATCCAGCCACATCAGGGGCTTGGAGTGGACCTCGCCGTCCTTGCCATCGGAAATGAAGCCGCTGGGGCAGTTGTATTGGGGAAGGTCCTTGCCGAAGTTGACGGACTCCTGGAGGACGATCTTGCGCATCTCCGGATCGATGATGACGGCGGTCAGGGACTGGGTGGACGAATCAAAGCCTAGGAACATGGGCGGAGTTTTGAGACTCTGAGGGGAGGTGGCAAGGGAGAAGAGGTGAGTGTCCGAGCTTATGAGCGATGTGGCCAATTGGCCTTCGAGGGGGCACGCAACTTTGGCTACGCCAAAGAATTGCATGTCCACCAGCGGGCGGGAGTCCACCGGCTGCTGAGTCATTCCGCTCCCGTTCGCATGAGGGACTGCTGTAGCGGCGGTCTATGACCGTCGAAACGATGCTCGGACGATGGTCGACGGTCATAG
>JAWVYP010000228.1:0-4257 GCA_033722655.1 Akkermansiaceae bacterium
ATGTTCGAGGAGTCGCTGGAAATGCCCTTCCTCATCCGCTGGCCCGGCGTGGTCAAACCCGGCCTGCGTCCCGAGGGCATGATCCAGAACATCGACTACGCCCCCACCTTCCTCGAAATGGCTGGCCTGGAGGCGCCCGACCACCTCGACGGTCGCTCCTTCGTGCCCCTGCTCAAGGGCGAGACCCCCGAGGACTGGCGCGAGGCCATCTACTACGCCTACTACGAACTCGGAGAACACAACGTGCCCCAGCATTTCGGCGTGCGCACCAAACGCTACAAGCTCTTCCACCTGCCCAACCACAAGGAGTGGCAGCTCTTCGACCTCGAGAAGGATCCGCAGGAGATGGTCGACCAGTATAACAATCCGGAATATGCCGAGGTTCGCAAGGAGCTCGAGGAAACCTATCGTCAGCTGCGCGCCAAATACGGGGCTCCCACCTACGAGAAATACGGTCCGCACACCTTCAAGTGGGACCGGGACGCGGAGTGAACCCCTGCGAGCTCAGCCCGTGTTGCGCATGCCCGCAGACAGGGCGTTGATGGTCAGCAGCAACTCGGTTTGAAGAGACTCGTCCACGGGACCGTCTGCTGCCTTCTGTTTGCGCCATTCACGCAGCAGCTGCACCTGTTTCTGGTGGAGCGGGCGCATCAGTGAAGCACGCAGGAGGTTGGAATAGTGGTGGTTCTTGCGACGCTCCTCAATGGGGCGCTTCTGGATGATCCCGAGATGACGGCGGGTCAGCTCGAGTTCCTCCAGGAAGATGGAGGAGAATTTTTCGCGCAGGGCCGCGTCCTCGACCAGTTCCATATACATCGTGAAGATCTCCTCGTCAGTCGCCGCCAAGCTGGTGTCGACGTTGGTGATGACGTAACGCACAAAAGGGTCTTGCTTGAGCGCCGCACTCAATTGTTCGTAGGCCTCCGGCTTCTCCTTGCTCAGCCGCTCCAGTGCCGTACCCATGCCGAACCAGCTCGTCATGTAGACGCGGGCCTGGCTCCAGGAGAAGACCCAGGGAATGGCGCGCAGGTCGTCGAGGGTGTTCATGCCGGTGCGCTTGGCCGGGCGGGAGCCGATCTTGCTCATTTCGATCGCGTCAATCGGGGTCGCCGCGCGGAAGAAGGTAATGAAGCCCTCCCCGTTGCGCATCCGGTCGTAGGCCTCCTGGGAAGCCTCGGCGAGCCACTCGATGACCTCGGCCAGGGGGTGAAAGGCGCGCTCGCTCTCCCGGTCGCGCACCAGCTTGCGCATGGTGTTGGCAGCCAGCAGTTCGAGGTTGTAGGTTGCATTGACGGGATTGGCGTATTTCTGGGCAATGGTTTCGCCCTGCTCGGTCAGGCGGATGTCGCCGTTGGGGGCGCCGTGGGGCAGCGCCTTGATGAAGTAGTGGGTGGGGCCGGCGCCACGGCTGATCGAGCCACCCTTGCCGTGGAAGAAGCGGATCTTCACGTCGGCTTCGTGGCCGACTTCGCTCAAGGCATACTGCGCCTTGTAGAGGCCCCACTGGCTGGCGAGGATGCCACCGTCCTTGTTGCTATCACTGTAGCCGACCATCACCTGCTGGACCGGTTGTTTGGTGCCATTCTTTAGCTGCAGGTGCCTGAGGGTCCGCTGGGTCACGGGGTGCGCCAGGAATTCGCGCAGGATTTCGGGGCCGTTTTCCAGGTCCTCGATGGTCTCGAGCAGGGGGACTACGGGAATCTCGCAGTACTGGCCCTCCTCGCCCATCTCGGTGAGGCCGACCTCGCGCGCCAGCACGTATACGGCGAGCAAATCGGAAACCGAGCGCGTCATGCTCACGATCAGCGAGCCAATGCAGTTGGTGCCGAAGCGGCGGGTGTGCTTGGCGATCACGCGGTAGCATTCGACCACCGCCTGGGCCTCGGGCCCGAGTTGGGCCTTGAGCGCGGTGAAGGGCCGGGCCGAGGCCAGCTCGCGGTTGATGAACTCCAGGCGCTTCTGCTCGCTCCAGTTGGCGAAGTCGCAGTCCTCCGCACCGGAGGCCTTGAGCAACTGCCCGATGGCCTTGTCGTGGAAGGCGCTGTTCTGGCGGATGTCCAGGGCGGCGAGGTGGAAACCGAAGGCGTCGACCACGCGCATCACCGTGACCACATCGTCGTAGGCGATGCTCTTGGCGCCATACTCGATGAGCGAGGACTGCAGCAGGCTGAGATCGTCCTTGAGCTGCTGGGAGTGGATGTAGGCCCCCTGCACGTCGAGCAGCTTGGTGGCGTGGCCACGCACCGACTCGACCGGCAGCTTGTGGAGCATCAGGCTGATGAACTGGCGGAAGGCTTCGTCCTTGTTGCGCTCGAAACTCACCCGCCCGGCCGGGCCGGTCTCCTCGAGCATTTCCTCGACCCGGGAGCGCAGGGGCTCGTCCGCTTCCTCGAAGGGCAGGGTGAAGCTGGTGCGCTGCACCAGGCGGTTGAGCTTGCGCCGGACCACCACCATCGCATTGAGGCGCAGCTGGAGCAGGGTCTCGCGGGTGACCTCGGCGGTGACCAGGGGATGGCCGTCGCGGTCGCCGCCGACCCAGTCGCCGAAGCGGACCGTGGGAAAACCGTAGCCAGCGCAGAAATCCTCCAAGCTCATGCCGTTGGCCTGCACCGCCTGCAGCATGCGGCGGTCGAGGATGGAGATCACCTCGGGAAAGACATTGGTGAGGTAGTGGAGGATATTGCGCAGTTCGTCGTGGATGTCGGGCTTCTCGAGGTAGATCTCGCCGGTCTTCCACAGGCGGTAGAGTGCCTGCTCGATGTTGTGGTCCACGTTGCGGATCTCGTTGCGGGTGTACATCGTATTCTCCCGCTGGACGAGCAGCAGATAGAGCTCGCGGTGGTGTTCGAGCACGGTCGCCCGCTTGGCCTCGGTGGGATGCGCGGTCAACACCGGCTCGATCACCACCTCACGGATGGCCTCCATGATGTCCTCCTGCGAGTGGCCGGCATCGACGAGTTCGCGCAGATTGATGCCCCACAGGCCATTGACCGCATCGAGGGACTCGTCCTCCTTGCGGCGCCGCGCCTGCACTGCCGCGTTGATTTCCACCATGTTCACCAGGTGGAAGATCATCGAGTAGAGCTGGATGTGCTTGGGCGTGATGGCCCCGATCTCGGGATCCTGTTCGGAAATCCAGGGGATGGCCGCCGCGATCTCGGCCTCGCCGTTTTTCTCGAGTACGTTTCTCAGGCTCTGGAGCAGGAACTCCAGATCCTCGTAGGGCTTACCAAGGACATCCTTGGTGGTGGTGAATGCGTCTCGAAGGCTCATGTGGGCAGAGCCCTACTCAAGCGCATGGGCCACGGGTGTCAACCCGCGCCACAGCCGGGGGGTGAGCACAAGCAATGCTCGCCGGTGATGGTTGGATCGGAGGCGAGCTTGCTATCGTCTGCAATGGCGGGCACTTCCTCGGAGACCGCTCCCTTGAGTATGTCGCATTCGTAGCCGGGAGTGGTGATGCCGCGCAGTCCAAGGAGGCGCCGATCCCCCCCCCGCGGCGATCAGCCCCAATCCCGGCATTTTCTGATCGGGCCCCAGCCACCCCGGCAAGGGCTCCCCTTACTCCCCATTTTCACACCGCCGCAGGGGAAATCGCCCAACAAGAACGCGAAGCAACCCGAACGCATCCAAGCATGAAACACAAACGATCCATCACCCTTGCCACCTTCCTGGCGGCCTGCGCCCTCACCTTGACCTGGGCCGAAAAAATCCGTCAAAGCAACCGGGGAAGACTCTCCGGACCGGACCCCGGCCGACGAAATCGAAGTTGCCGACGAAGCGCAAAAACCTGACCTTCCGGCAGCCAAACCCATCAGCGACGAGATGCGCGAGGATGAGCCCCTGGTCGCGAGCGCACTCACCACACTCGCCGATGAAGCGGCCTGAAGCCCGTTTCACTCGCGGCGTCTGCGCAGGAGCATCCAGCCAAGAAACAAGGTGACCAGCGCACTCACCGAGGGCTCGGGAATATTCGCTGTGCCCGGTGTCGCAGAGGGCGCGGGCGAAGGAGAATATTCCAATAGAGCAAACGAGGAAGCCCCATCCCCAACACGGTAAAACCCGGCTGGATAGCCACTGCCCCCCGTGCCGATTTCATGATCCACCGTGATGGCCACGCCATCCCGGTTGGGCGCATCGCCCGAGCCCCCGTCGCTGATGAAGAAGGATTCCACGATGGAGCCTTCCCCATCGACGAGAATCATCGTCGCCGAACTGTTCTCGATGGCATTGGCCGGCAGGGACTGGTCCGGCGTG
>JAWVYP010000229.1:0-4251 GCA_033722655.1 Akkermansiaceae bacterium
GGATCTTTCATGATTCTCGTGGGCGAGGCGCAGGAATTCTCGATGTTGACAAGGCCGACGCTGAAAACGCAGTCCGGGCTGAGTTGACACTCTGTCCAACGGCGTTTTCAAGGAGAACGCAGGCAACATCGGGAAGGACAAGCCGCAGACCGAGGTTTCATGAAATTTGCGGGCTAGCAAAGCGAGTTGGCAAAACCTCATCCCCATGGCCGACGACCATGCTCCCCTCATGGATGGAGCGGAGCGCAATCAAAGCAAGAACCAAGAACCAAGAACTAAGAACTTCAGTATATATTTGTATAATTTTATTATATGTATTTTCATCAATGCATGATCACCCGCATTCACTCCGCCGCCCTGCACGGGGTCGACGCCCGCGAAGTTGAGGTCGAGGTCAATGCCACGGGCATGGACAAACCGGCCATCACCATCGTCGGCCTGCCGGACGCCGCGGTGCGCGAGTCCTCGCAACGGGTCAGCTCGGCCATCACCGCGTCGGCCCTGCACCTGGCCGACGGCATCATCACCGTCAATCTGGCCCCCGCCGACCTGCGCAAAGAGGGGCCGTCCTTCGATCTACCCATCGCCTTGGCGATGATCGCTGCCAGCGACAACAAGCGCTTCGATGCCTCCGAATATGCCGCAGTCGGTGAACTGGGTTTGGACGGAGCGGTGCGGCCGGTGCGTGGCATGCTTTCCATCGCCTGTGAGGCACGCCGCCAGGGCCGCAAGCGTCTACTGGTGCCCGCCGCCAATGCCGCAGAGGCCGCCGTCATCGACGGAATCGAGGTCATTCCGGTCCGCCACCTGCGCGAGGCCTGGGAGTGCATCAAGGGCGAGCTGGAGATCCCGGCCCAAGCTCATGATCCCACGGCCTTCAGCTCCGCGCGCCACAGCCACGAGGTCGACTTCGCCGAGGTCAAGGGCCAGCATCTGGTCAAGCGTGCCATGGAGGTCGCCGCAGCCGGCGGCCACAATCTGTTGATGTGCGGCCCACCGGGCACCGGCAAGTCCATGCTGGCCAAGCGTCTCGCTACCATCCTACCCGAGGCCAGTGAGCAGGAAGCCATTGAAACCACCAAGATCCATTCGGTGGCCGGCATGCTCAAAGGTCGCAGCTCGCTCCTGGCTCAGCGGCCTTTCCGCTCGCCCCACCACACCATCTCGGATGCCGGTCTGTTGGGTGGTGGCACCAATCCGGGCCCGGGCGAGGTATCCCTCGCCCATCACGGCGTGCTGTTCCTCGACGAGTTGCCCGAATTCCGTCGCCAGACCCTGGAGGTGATGAGGCAGCCTCTGGAGGACGGTGAAGTGACGATCTCGAGAGCCTCAGGCTCTCTCACTTTCCCCTCTCGCTTCATGCTGGTGGCTGCCATGAACCCCTGCCCCTGCGGCTTCCACGGCGATCCCAAGCGCGAATGCCGCTGCACGCCGCGCCAGATTGAAAACTACCGCCAGCGCATCAGCGGGCCCCTACTCGATCGCATCGACCTGCATGTGGAGGTGCCACGCGTCGAATTCCGCGATCTCTCAGGAAGCGGTGGTGAGAGCTCCGCCACCATCCGCGAGCGGGTTGCAGCCGCCCGGCAACGCCAACTCGCTCGCTTTGGCGGTGCCCCGAGCACCACCAACGCCAACCTCACACCACGCCTGATGAAATCCCACTGCCGCGCCCAGCCCGACGGTCTCATTCTTCTCGAACAGGCCATGAACGAGCTGCACCTCTCCGCCCGCGCCTACGACCGCATCCTGCGCGTCGCCCGAACCCTGGCCGATCTCGCCGACCGCGACGAAATCGCCTCCGACGACATCCTCGAAGCCATCCAATACCGCACACTGGATCGCAAGCTGGTAAGTTGAGGTGCTCCATGGAACACCATGGACATGAGCATGGAGGGACAGACAGCCCATCGATACAGCTCCCCTCATTCAACCGCCTGAATGGCTTCGGCTCCCACGAAACGGGACCGGATCGACTTTTGACGGCGATTGACTTTTCCGGAAGCCAGATCTTCGACCCATTTGACGACTCGGCGCACGGCTGCTTGAGCCTCCCATCGGAAGTGAGGGATGGGTGGATCGCACCAATCGTAGTGTTGGTGATAATCGATGCTAATCAACGTGACATTCCTCAGCTCGCGACCGCGGTGGCGGGCCAGGTAGTTCTCCACCGCGAGAAGCTGTGCGTTGTGCGACAAGAAAATTGCCGTGGGTGGCGTGACTGCAAAAAGACTGTCTAGGCATTTCCTCAAACCCGCAGGTGTTTCGTTCCAATCGGGAAGGTTGTAGCTGCCGGTTTCAATCCCCCGCACCTGGAGTTCGTCCAGAAAGGTCTGCTCCATCAAACCCAAGCTGGGCTTCCGTCGCTCCTCCCGGGTCAGCAGAACGATTCTCCGGTGCCCCCGCTCGAAGAGGTTTTGAAGCGCCTCCCGTAGGGCGGGAAAGTTGTCCGTCCCGGTGCCCGCGATCGGCAGGTTCGTCATGGCGCCGAACAAGGCAAAGGTCGGGATCTTCTCCTGCGCGAACCACTCCAGAACCGGCCGCGGCGCAGACTCGACGATCCAGGCCTTGCCCGGACTGGCCCTTACCATCCTAGCCACCCGTAGTGGATCCCGGTTCAGGTCCAACATGGTCTTTGAGGCGACGTTGAGCCGGTACCCCGCAGAGGCGAGGGCTCGTCGCAACTCCTGGACATAGGGGTTGTAGGCCTCATCCCGTTCGTAGAGCAGCATCTCAACTTGCAGTGCCGGTTTCGACCCGCCTTCAGCCTTCTTCAGAATCCGCCTGCGCTTACCGGGGCCCTGTGCTTGCAGATAGCCCTTTTTCTCCAGGATCAACAAAGCCCGATCCACCGTCCTCGCGTTGACCCCCAAATCAGTGGACAGTCGTTTGCGCCCCGGCATCAGCCCAGTCCAGCGCTTTTCATCAATACCTTCAATGAGGTGCGCTGCGACTTGTTCTGTGATGGAGGCAGTTTTAAATATGTCGATAACTATACCTAAAGTGCATTAGTTGAGGCGAGCTAAAAGTTTGGTTCTCAGACAATAAGGCATTATATTCTATTAATATTCAATTTCGTCTTTGTGATGAACAAACACTCCCCCATCCTCCCCAAATTGGCAGTCAGCTTATTGTCGGCCGGTTTCGTCAGTCCTGTCTTTGCCGCCAGCACCATCACACACGCCGGCACCAACTTTGTTTCCTCCCAGAACAACACCGTTGCAGGTGTGAATTGGAATATTTCCGTGGAAAGCTCCTACGCCGGATTCAAGGGTGAATACGACGACGGTGGTGGCTCACCCGGTGCCAGCTCCAGCACGGCGTTCAACAATCCTGTCGCCGCTTACCGCTTTTGGAGCAGCAGTAATACGGCCATTAGCACGCTTGCCCAGGGAGGTGGCTTGGTCAGCGACCTCACGACCACCGATACCACCTTCCAGGGCCAGTCGCAGGTCAGCATCTGGGAGACGACCGCACCCAATGGCAGCGCTTTTGACACCACCCCGAACTACGCCGGCAACATCGGCAACCTCGACGAAGGAGCCTCCGGCAGCATCAACATCAGCGGACTCAGCGCCGGAAGCATCTACTTCTTTTACGGCAGCTACCGCAGCACTGCGATTTTCAATGTGGACTTGACCACAGGCGGTACCACAGACCTTCATAACGGTGACTTCGCCAACAACAACGAGTGGTATGTCGCTCAGGTGGACTTTGTCAACGAAGGGGATTTGACCACCGTCGATTGGTCAATGGGAAGTGGCTTCAACGGCCGCTTGAGCGGTATTGTGGTGACCGCCGTTCCCGAGCCGTCCGCCGCCGCCCTGCTCTGCCTCGGCGTCCTTGGCCTCATGGCCCGCCGCCGCCGTTGATCCCTCAGTCACTCGACTGGAAACAACTTCAAGCCCCGTGCTCGCCTGCTGCGACACGGGGTTTATCATGGGTGAAGGATCGGTGGGCCTGAAGGCTCCTGTACCGACCTCTGCGGCGATCCCCTGGGTCCGCCGGCCCAGGTCGTGTTTCCGAATTCTTTGCGCTGATGGATGCGAAGATGAGACAGGCGACTGTGTGCGGAATTCCGCCATCGATTTGATGATTTTGCAGATCCGACACCGCTTACAGGCCGCCCGCCAGCGCTCCCGTTTCGGCAAGGAGTCCATGATGGGCAATGCCACCCTCACCCCACGCCTCGTGAAAATTCACTGCCGGGCCGAACCCAGCGGGCTGAGCTTGCTGGAACAGGCCATGAAC
>JAWVYP010000230.1:0-4248 GCA_033722655.1 Akkermansiaceae bacterium
ATCGAGCGCATCCACAGGCGCTTGCTGGGCTTGTCGATCTTGCCGATGTCCATGATGTAGCGGAAGATCAGCTCACCCTCACGGCCGGCGTCACAGGCGTTGACGATGGTGTCCACATCCTTGCGGCGGGCGAGCTTGAGAACCTGCTTGAGGCGGCTCTCGGAGCGCTCGATGGGGTCGAGGTCGAAGGTATCGGGAATGGCGGGAAGGACCTTGAAGTTCCAGGGAAGTTTCTTGCCGTTGGGGCCCATCGGCATGCGCAACTCGACCAGGTGGCCGACGGCGGAAGTGATGATGGCGTCGTCGTTTTCGTAGTAGGCGTCGCGCCCCGTGCCTTTTTTTTCGAACCTTCCAAGCGGCTGGGCGAGGGCCCGGCTGAGGTCGGTCATGACGCTTGGTTTCTCGGCAATGATCAGTGTTTTTCCCATGTTGAAAGTCGTTGGCCCGCAGGCAATGTGAATTGAGGGACTAGACCCTCGGACGGTAACTTGGCAAGTCTGCTTTCCAAATTTGCCGAAACCACAAGGCTTATACCGTAGGTATCTTTTTTCAGATGGATGGACAAAAAAAGGACAGCCGCCCACTCGGACGGCTGTCTCAACACAACTTCCAAATCTACTGCGTTGATTCGGAAGAATTTTTAGGCGGCTCTTAGAAGTAAGTGCGAACCGCGAGAATGTAGGTCAGGGTGTCGACGCTGCCGCTAGGGGTGTCGAGGTCCTGCCATTCGATACCGCCCTGCACTTTTGCGTTGTGGTCGCAAATGTAGTAGTTGAGGCCGGTGTAGAGCGAGAGGTGGTTGTCGCCACGACCGCTGTTGACGTTGGCAGCGTGGTTGCGACGGCCATAGCGGCTGTTGAAACGCACGCCCTCGTCTTCGTCCGAGGCCATGTATTGGACTTGGCCAACCCACTGCAGCTTGTCTTCCATGACCCAGTAGTAGGGCATCACCATGGCGCCGTAGAAGGTGCCTTCGCGATCGGCGTTGGAGCTGTCGAGGTTCTCGCCGGCGATCAGGTCGTAGATGACACCGAAGTTGCCGCTTGAGTATTCGGCGTTGATCGAAGTCGCCCACTTGGTGGTGATGTTGGAGTCGTCGCCTTCGGTTGGATCGGCAGTGTTGTAGGACGCGTCGAAGCCGTAGGTCCAGTTGCCGCTGGGAGCATAACCCGCGTGGAACCAGAGGACTTCACCGTCGTTGAAGCCGCTGAAGAACTCGTTTTCAGAACCGTCTTCCGAGGTGGAGTAGAGGGCTGCGGAGAATTCCCAGTCACCCTTGGCGGCATCAACTTTGAGGCCGGTTGGGCGGGAGCTGCCGTATACCTTGTTTGCGAGAGCGGAGCGCTCGACGGTGAGCAGCTTCTTGGAGGAAGCGGTGGACTCGTAGCCGAGAGTGTATTTGTAGCGGCCGTAGCCGACGGCCAGATCGTCGAAGTAGCTGCCGCCCATGGCCTTATTCAGGTCGAAGGTCAGATAGGCTTCGTCGATGTCTTGGTAGTCCCACTCCAGCTCACCACCACTGGGGCGGCCATCGGAGACGAAGTTGGCTTGATACTTCGCGGAGAAGTAATTGAGGAACTTCACCTTGGTGCCGAGACGGGCACGACGCCACTCAGTGAAGGTGTCTTCATCAGAGGTGCCGTTGATGCCATTGACGTCAATGCTGGCGGTCTGCCATTGCAGGCGACCTTCAAAGCCGATTTCCTGAATGTAGGGGTTGTCGCTGTTTTTGTATATCGTGGGCTTGCTTTTGAGCATGGAGCACCAATCTCCGCTGTTTTCCGCAGCGGCGGGAACCTGGAGAGCCAAGGTAGCGCCGAGGGCGAGTTTGCTTACGTTGTTGTATTTCATGATTGTGGATGGATGTGTGCGTGGCACGGGGCCAGTTTCTAGGGAAGGGGGGCTGGGGTGCAGAAGGGCTTTTTCGTGACAACAATGTCACAGCTCATTCTTTGGCAGATTCTGCCCGATGGTTCTTAGTCTGCCCCGTCGGACGAAACGTCCCCCAACCAACCTCAACATCATGAAATCCACAGCAATCACCATTGCCACCCTCGCATTCGCCGCTCTCCCTGGCTTTGCCGCCGAGAGCCACATCAGCCCCGACATGCCTTCCTACAAGAAGGTTAGCGGAGTTTCCGGTAACCTGAGTTCCATCGGCTCGGACACTCTCAACAACCTCAACACTTTCTGGGCCGAGGCTTTCAAGAAGCACTACCCCAACGTCAACATCCAGATCGAGGGCAAGGGTTCCTCGACCGCGCCTCCCGCACTCATCCAAAGCCTTTCCCAACTCGGCCCCATGAGCCGTGAGATGAAGGAAAAGGAAATTGATGAGTTCGAGAAGAAGTTCGGCTACAAGCCCACCTGCGTGCAGGTCGCCATCGACGCCCTCGCCGTTTATGCCCACAAGGACAACCCGATCAAGGGCCTGACCTTCAAGCAAATCGACTCCATCTTCTCCTCCACCCGCAAGCGCGGTGGTGAAGAAATCACCGAGTGGGGCCAGCTTGGCCTGGATGACTGGAAAGGTCGCAAGATCTCGCTGTTTGGTCGCAACTCGGCCTCCGGCACTTACGGCACCTTCCAGAAAATGGCCCTTCAGAAGGGTGACTACAAATCCAGCGTCAAGGAGCAGCCAGGTTCTTCCGCGGTGATCCAAGGTGTCGGTGCTGACCTCTACGCGCTCGGTTATTCCGGCATCGGTTACCGCACCTCCGCTGTGCGTGCGATCGCCGTGGGTGGCGAAGATGGCGTGCTCTACGAGCCCAGCTACGAAAACGCCCTTTCCGGTGACTATCCGATGGCCCGCTTCCTCAACATCTACGTCAACAAGAAGCCCGGTCAGCCACTCGACAAGCTTACTTTGGAATTCCTGAAATTCGTGCTTTCCAAGGAAGGTCAGCAGATCGTCGAGAAGGACGGCTACTATCCGATTCCTGCCGAACTGGCCGCTGAGATCATCAGCACGCTCGAGAAGTAATCGATTGCCTCAGCGAGCATTCCCAACGCCCACCGAGCTCGTGCCGGTGGGCGTTTTTGCGGCTTGTCGTGCATTGTGACGGAATTGTCACAATGATCAGACTCGCCATATGATTTGTGCTGGCTAGCGTTCGCCCCGTTCCCCTCCGAGATACCTCTCGTCCCATCAAGCCGCATGTCGGAACCCGAAATTCAGCCACCTGCGAGTCGTCCCGCGGATTCCCCGGACCCGGCGCGTTTTGAGGTATCCAAGAAGACACTGTGGTTCGACCGCCTCATGGGCTGGTTCATCCGCATCGGGGGAATTGCGGTCATCATTGCGGTCATCGGGATTTTCTTCTTCATCGCCAAGGTGGCGGTGCCGCTGTTCCAGTCTCCGGATGTGGAGAAGGATGGAACCGTGGAGATCGGTGTGACTCCGCCTGTGATCGGTGTGGATGAGCGCGGAGAAATGCCATTCTATTACAGTGGAGGCTCCACGGTCACCTTCATGAAGATCGAGGACGAGTCGGTCCAGGAGTTGCCCGTGCCAGGCTTGGAGGACGCCAAGGTTACCGCCTACGCCTTCGATACCGTCAGCCAACGAGTGGTTTATGGTCTCGAGGACGGCAAGGTGGGATCCTTCCTGGTCGAATACGAACGCATTTTCAACGAGGATGCGACCGACTCCTGGCTGGAGCCGAGAATCAAGGTCGAGCCGACTTTCGAAGTGGAGCACGGCGAGGGGCCGGTCACGGCGGTCAGCTATGGAGATGCGGAATCGATGCGCTTGGTCGCGGTCAAGTGCGGCGAGGGCGAGGATGCCACGGTTTCGGTGCTCAAGCTGACGATGAAGAAGGGCTTGATCGGCGCTGGCAAACTCAAGCTGGCGGGCCAGTCCGACATCACCTCCGAAATCAGTGGCGTGCCCATCATGGTGCGGGCCTCGTCCAACGGCTCGATGATTCTGGTGGTCAACGACAATGGCGATATCGACTATTTCCACCGGGACCTTCTCGAGATCGAGAAACGCCAGACTTTCCATCCCTTCAAGGGTGAGGTGCCCCAGCAGGTGGATCTGCTCTACGGTGGGGTGTCGCTCATCATCACCTCGCGTGACGGTCAACAGCAGCAGTGGAGCCTGTTTCGCGAGAACGAGAAAGCCAAACGCACCTTTGGTTTCGTCAAAGAGTTCCCCGCCCTGCCCAAGGGGCCGGTGGTGTTCTCCAACAGCCTGCGCAACCGCAGCTTCATTGCCGGCGCGGGCAATTACCTCTCGTTGCGTTA
>JAWVYP010000231.1:0-4212 GCA_033722655.1 Akkermansiaceae bacterium
GGATGGCCTCGTAGTCGAGTTCAGCGGGAATCTTGCGGCCATCCTGCTTGGCCAGGCGCGCCACTTGGGTGCGCTGGCGCTCGAGGTGTCCGGCGTATTTGACGTCGGTCTCGATCATGGGCCAAAGCTCGGAGTCGAACTCGGCAAGGATTTCCTCGGGCAGCTCCTGCCACAGGTTCTCTGAGCGGCGCAGCCACTGGTCGAGCTTGACCCCCTCGTGAGCGGTCTTGGCGACCCAGGCCTCGGCCCGGTCCAGTTCGGTTTGCTTGGCGGTGACTCTCTCGACCCGCTCGCCGCTGGCCAGACCGATCTCGGCAGCCTTGGGGGTGAGCCGCACATCCGCATTGTCCTGGCGCAGCATCAGGCGGTATTCGGCCCGGCTGGTGAACATGCGGTAGGGCTCGGTGCAGCCCTTGGTGACGAGATCGTCAATCATCACTCCCAGGTAGGCTTCATCCCGCCCGAGGATGAATTCTCCCCTGCCCTGCAGTTTGAGCGCGGCGTTGGCTCCGGCGATCAGCCCCTGCCCCGCCGCCTCCTCGTAGCCGGAGGTGCCATTGATTTGGCCCGCGAAGTAGAGGCCTTCGATTTGCTTGGTTTCCAAGGTCGGGCGCAGCTGGGTGGGCGGGCAGTAGTCGTATTCGACGGCGTAGCCGGGACGCAGGATCTCGCAGTTTTCCAGCCCGGCGATGGAGCGCAGGAAGTCCAACTGGACCTCGTAGGGCAAGGAGGTGGAAACGCCGTTGACGTAGTATTCGTGGGTCTGGCGACCTTCCGGCTCGAGGAAAACCTGGTGGCGCTCCTTCTCGGCAAAGCGCACCACCTTGTCCTCGATGGAGGGGCAATAGCGCGGTCCCACTCCCTCGATCACCCCGCAATACATGGGCGACTGATCGAGGTTATTGCGGATGATTTCGTGGGTTTGGGGGTTGGTGTAGGTGATCCAGCAGGGCAATTGTTCCACGTGGAACTCCGGATCCCCCCAAGGGTTGAGGGTGAAGATGTCGTCGGCCTCGCGGGTCAGGGTGTCGGCCAGGAAGCTGAACTTGGGCACCGGGCTGTCTCCCTCTTGGCGCTCGCATTTGGAAAAATCCAGCGAGCGCCCGTTGAGCCTGCAGGGGGTGCCGGTCTTGAAGCGCTCGACCGCAAAGCCGAGTCGCTTGAGAGCCTCGGAGACTTGGGAGGTAGCATCCCCCATCCGCCCGCCTTTCTCATTTTTCAGGCCGACATGCATCAAGCCCCCCATGAAGGTCCCCGCACTGAGGATGACCGCCTTGCCCGCGATCTCCATTCCCAGCGAGGTGACCACACCTTGAACTCGGTCTCCATCCTCAAGCAAATCGGCCACATTGCCCTGATGAAGATCAATGCCGGGTGTTCCCTCGAGCAGCCACTTCATCCGAAACTGGTAAGCCTTCTTGTCGCATTGGGCGCGCGGCGCCCGGACCGAGGGCCCCTTGGAGGCATTGAGCATCCGCCACTGAATTCCGGTCGCATCCGTGTTGAGGCCCATGGCCCCACCGAGAGCATCGATTTCGCGAACCATGTGACCCTTGGCCAGCCCTCCGATGGCCGGGTTGCAAGACATCTGGCCGATGGTGTCGAGGTTTTGGGTCAGCACCGCCACCTCGGCCCCCAAACGCGCAGCCGCCAACGCCGCCTCGACTCCAGCATGGCCGGCGCCGATGACAATCACATCGTAGGATTTGGGGTGGCGAAACATGGGGTTGGCGAAATGGACTCAGGGAGTTTTGAGAGGGAGCGGAAGATAATCAGAACCGCGTAGGGCACAAGGGTAGAAAGCGAAGAGCATGGAGCTCGGAGCTCGGAGCTCGGAGAGGGCTTAAAGGTAAATCAGTGGCTCCCCGCGTATCAGGCAAAAGAGTCTTTACCGCACCCTCCACCCTTCAGTCTCCTTTCTCCCTGCTCCCTGCTCCATGCTCCTCGCTCCTTGCTCCATGCTCCATGCTCCATTCTCTTTGCCGGGCGCCACGCGCCCATGTTCCACGTGGAACACAAACCCCAATAAATCCTGATTTTATGGGCATTTTCGCCTCGCCTAGCCCCCCAGGATTCATGATGCTCGCGCCGACATGATCCGTGCCCTCCCCGTCGTGCTCATCATCGGCCTTCTGATCGCCTTCCGCGTCGTGGGCTCTCAATTTCCTGAGCAGCTCCCCAACTTCCAACCCTTGGCAGCCGTTTTCTTCTGCGGGGCCCTCCTGGCTCGCTCCTGGAAGGGATTTGCCATTCCCGCTGGCATCTGGCTAGTGACCTGGCCCCTAGGTGTCGGCCACACCGGCAGCCTTTCCCTCTTCGCGACCACTCTGGCTTCCTTCGCCCTGATCTTCTTGCTCGGCAAACAACTCGCCAAGCACGGCAACTTGGCCATGCTCTTCGGCTCCATTGGCGCTGCCGCCATCTTCCACTTGGCCACCAACGGCGTGGCCTGGCTGGCAGATCCGCGCTACCCGAACACCCTCGCTGGCCTCGCCCAATCCCTCTGGCTTGGAGCTCCCGGTGACGTGATCCCAAGCTGGGTCTTCTTCCGCAACCTCGCGGCGGCCAACTTCATCTTTACCGGGCTCTTTCTGCTTGCCCAGTTGCGCCTGCCCAAAGTCGGTGCATTTTCCACCAAACAAGACTTGGCGCAATCCTCCTGAACCCTTACCTCCACCCACCCATTCCTTAGCCATTCCAGCCCCCTCATGTCCGACGAAAATCAAGACTTCGCCCAGGCGCCGATCAACCAGGAGCTCAGCAACGAGCGCAAGATCGAGCTGCTCACCCAGATGATCCGCATCCGCCGCTTCGAGCAGGTCTCACTCAAGCATTACCAAGGCGGCAAAATTGGTGGTTTCCTCCATCTCTACATCGGCCAGGAAGCGGTTGCTGTGGGCACCATCTCGCTGGGTGGCGACGACGACCACTACATCACCGCCTACCGCGACCACGGACACGCCATCGCCGTGGGCATGGGCATGAACGAATGCATGGCCGAGCTCTTCGGCAAGCAGAGCGGTTGCTCCAAGGGCAAGGGTGGGTCGATGCACTACTTCGCTCCCGACAAGAATTTCTGGGGAGGACACGGCATTGTCGCCGGCCAAACCCCGCTCGGCCTTGGCCTGGGTTACGGACTCAAGTATCAGGACAAAAAGGGCTGTGCGCTTTGCTATCTGGGTGATGGCGCGGTCAACCAAGGCGCCTTCCACGAGTCGCTCAACCTCGCCAAGCTATTCGAGATTCCCGTCGTCTACATCATTGAGAACAACGGCTACTCCATGGGCACTTCCCAAAAGCGCTCATCCGCCCAGCCCGAATATCTGGCTCAACGCGCCGAGGCCTACAACATGGACTGGGACATCTGCGACGGCTCGGACCTCTACGAAGTCCGCGCCGTGACCCACAAGGCGATGGAGCGCGCCCGCAACGACAGCCAGCCGACCCTGCTCGAGATCAAGACCTACCGCTACTATGGTCATAGTATTGCGGACGCGAACCACAAGAAGTACCGCACCCCTGAGGAGATCGAGGACTACAAAAAGAACCACGATCCCATCAACGTCTTCCAGCGCAAGCTCATCGACGAGGGCGTGGTGACCGACGACCAGGTGTCGGACATCACCAAGGAGGCCGCCAAAGAAGCCAACGAAGCGGTCAAGTTTGCCGAGGACGCTCCTGCTCCAGAGATCAAGGACATCACCACCGACGTCTACTGGGAAAGCGACAACGAAACCGAAGCTTCCACCATTGGTCGCCACTTCTTCGGCGACTAACCCCCCTGCCGACTTTCACACAAGTCGCTGATTATCAGAACTTTACAACCTAAATAACGATTCATGTCACGCAAGATGCTCTACCGCCACGCCATCCGCGAGGCCCTCGATGAAGAACTGGAACGCGACGATAAGGTGGTCATCATGGGCGAGGAAGTTGCCCAGTACAACGGCGCCTACAAGGTCACCGAAGGCCTCTGGGACAAGTGGGGCGACAAACGCATTGTCGACACTCCCATTTCCGAAGCCGGCTTCATCGGCATGGGCATCGGTGCTTCCATGTTGGGTGTGCGCCCGGTGATGGAACTCATGTTCTGGTCCTTCCACTCGGTGGCCTTCGACCAGCTCGTCAACAATGCCGCCTGCGTGCGCTACATGTCGGGTGGTCTGATCCATGTGCCCATTGTTGTGCGTGGCCCGGCCAACGGCGGTACCA
>JAWVYP010000232.1:0-4210 GCA_033722655.1 Akkermansiaceae bacterium
CCAGCCCCTGCAATTCCGCCAGCCAGTGAGCCCGTGCCCACGGCACCCCAAAAGCTTGGACTATATGACCATCGACCCGTCGCTACAGCCCAACCTCTTGTGCGCTCCAGATTGTCGTGCTCAAAGTCCATGTCATAAATGCCGTACCCCCCAGGACCAGGATGACCAATGACGCCTTGATTTAGCTTGCGCAAGTAACCAGTTGATTGATCGCACTCATATTCTACCCGCATATGAAGAGATGCCAATATTTCACCATCTCTCCTAGATCCTAAGTGGCTCATTCGCAACCTAGTTGACATCACGTTTATCATCCCCAGCAAATCCCAAGCATTCACCCCATCATTGGAGACGAAGGCGTAAAGATTTAGTCCCCCTTCTTCCTCAATGGGGTCGCGGTTGATCCAACGTCCAGCATTCGGATCATAATACCGATAGCCGTAATAGTACAGCCCAGTTAAGGACAGCAGTTCAGCACGGGACGTAGGTGTGGATTGCGAGTCGGTTCGCCGGGGGGGTGGTCTGTGCCGCGCAGACCAATACGGATGCTTCGTAGGTGTGGAATCTCTGCCAGTCGTCCGCGGTCTTGCTGCTGCGATAAGCGGCAGGAGAGGAAGGAATGCCCATGAAATGGGGGCTCGACCGAGCTTCGAGCAGTACGTGCCGTGACGCAATGGTGGGTGGACGTAAGTGGATTTGTTGACCCCTGGAGCGGCGATGCGGCCGTAATGATGGGCGGCCATGTTCAAGGTGACGAACGAAACAGACAAAGTCGACGTAAGCGTATTGGATCCTTGATTTGGGCTGTGGGATGGGTGGCTGTAGCAGTAGGCACCATCGGCGTAAGCGTGGGTCGTGTCGCCGTAGTTGGTGATTGCCGCCATCACGAGGCCGATCGTCCAGATGATCGTTGCGGACATGCTGCACAACACCACTTGTAAGCGGTGTCCTTGTTGGAGGCGGGGTTCCTGCAGCATCAAGATGATTTCTATCAGGGTGGCGCCGGATTGGGAAGCAGAACAAGCAAGTCATGCATGGTTGGAGTGGCCTTTCTCGTTGCCACTGTGTGTGGAGTGGGCCTGCTGATCGCGCGCAAAGTGCTTCCAGAAACCAAGGGCAAGACCTTCGAGGACATTGAGCGCGAGATGTATGGGAGATAAATGTAGGCGCATTCGTGAGAATGCGATCTTCCAGCGGTCCGTCAGCTCTACCTCACCCGCGTTCTCACGAACGCGCCTACGTTTTCCTCAATTTCCCAATTTCCTAATATTTACTTTCCCTTCTCACCGGGCCACGATCGAAGTCCAGTTTGAATGGGCGACCCCTGAGCTTGGAATTGCGGGTCCGGTCAATCACCTGGTTGGCGAAATCGCTGGGAACATCCACCAGGGAGTGGCGGGGGAAGAGCTTGATCTTGCCGAGTGAACCGTTGGGCAGGCCGCCTTCATTGTAGAGCATGCCGACAATGTCCTTGGGGTTGATGCCGTGGCTCTTGCCCATGGAGAGAAAGAGCTTGGTCATGCCCTCCTCGGTGGCGCCGGAATCGAAATCACGTCCGCGCTTTCCGGGCTTTCTGGCACCTCCGTCCATGCGGCCCGAATGATCCATGTCGCGACCCTGTGCGGGCTTCCTTTTTCGCTCGGGACGGTCGGGTTCGCGGTCCTCCTGAATCTCGGCACCTTCACGCCCACTGGCCTCGCGCAGCATGCCGACGAGGGCGCAGGCGATGTCGGTGGGCGTGTGGCCTTGTTCGAGCAGGCGGTCGATCTGGTCCTGGTAGTTGTCGAACTCGTTGGCCTCGAGCCGATCCTTGAGCTCCTCGAAGACCAGGTCATCGCGGCGGCCTTCCACCTCCTCGACCGAAGGGATGCGCTCGCGCTTGATGTTCTGGCGGGTGTAGCGCTCGATGTTCTGCAGGCGGTAGATGTCGCGGCCGAAGACAAAGCTCACCGCGCGGCCCTCGCGCCCGGCACGGCCGGTGCGGCCGATGCGGTGGACGTAGTCCTCGGGATCGGCGGGGAGGTCGTAGTTGAAAACGATGTCGATCTCGTCCACATCGAGTCCGCGGGCAGCGACGTCGGTGGCGACCAGCAGTTCGACGGCCCCATTGCGGAAGCGTTTGAGCACCCGCTCACGCATCTGCTGGGTGATGTCGCCGTGAAGGCGGTCGGCGGCGTAGCCACGGTGGATGAGATCCTCGGTGCATTCGTCGACCGAACGCTTGGTGTTGCAGAAGATGATGGCCAGGCGTGGCGGGTTCATGTCGAGGATGCGCGAGAGCACCTCGACCTTGGAGCGCTGGCGAACCTCAAAATAGGACTGCTCGACCGAATCGACGGTGACGGCCTTCTGCTCGATTTCGATGACCTCGGGCTCCTTGCCGAACTGCTGGATCAGGCGCGACACGCCCTTGTTCATGGTGGCTGAGAAGAAGAGCGTCTGGCGCTCCCTGGGCAGGGCGGCGAGCAACTCGTCCATTTCTTCGCGGAAACCCATGTCGAGCATGCGATCCGCCTCGTCGAGGATGGCCATGCGCACGCCGGAGGGATCAAAGCTGCCACGGCGAAGGTGGTCGAGCAGGCGGCCCGGGGTGCCGACGACAATTTGCACGCCCTGCTTGAGGCTGCGCAATTGGCGGTCCATGGGGGCACCACCGTAGACGGGAATGGCCTTGAGGCCCTGCATCTTGGCGCCGAGGCGGTGGACTTCCTCGCAGACCTGGACGGCCAGCTCGCGGGTCGGGCAGACGATGAGCACCTGCACTTGTTTGGCATCCGGATCGAGTTTGGCCAGTGCTGGCAGGGCGAATGCGGCGGTCTTGCCGGAGCCGGTGGCGGAAAGGCCGACGAGGTCGCGGCCTTCAAGGGCCGGTGGAATGCTGAGTGCCTGAATGGCGGAGGGGCGTTCAAAGCCCAGGCCTTCCACGGCCTTGAGGAGAGAATCGGGTAGGCCGAGTTCGGAAAAGGGGACGGTGTCCATGACGGGTGATTCGGAAGCCGGTCAGCTGAATACCGGTCCGGGGCGGCAAGGGAAAGGGCCGATGAGTGTAGAAAGCAAGCGTTGAAAGTTTTTGGAGGCCTAAAAACGAAGGCAGGGTCATCTCTCCGAGATGACCGGAAATCTAGTAGTCAGTCCGCTTCCGGACGCCTCGGAGAGGCGTCCCTGCCGAAGCTCAACCCTCCACAGTCCAGGTGTTCTTGCCGTGGAGCAATTCCTTCCAGCTGCCGGTGCCCTTGGCTTGCTGCGCAGCGGTGACCTGATCGTTGACCTGGGTCTCGTAGGTCGGGCGCTGGATTTGTCGGAAGACGCCGATGGGCGTGGGGAAGTCCGGGTAGGCGAGGTTGGCGAGCATCTGGGCGTGGATGGGGCTCTCGTGCTTGGGATCGTGGACCAGAAGCTCGGACTCATCGACGTCGTTGAGCTCGACCACCTCGGGGTCGATGCCCTTGAGGCGGATGCCTTTGGTGTGCTCCTTCTTGCCACCCCAGGTCAGAGGCTTGCCTTCCTCCAAGAAGAGCAGTTGCTCGTCGCGGGTCGTCTTGGAGTAGACGTCATCAAAAGCGCCATCGTTGAAGATCACGCAGTTCTGGAAGATCTCGATGAAGGACACGCCCTGATGCGCATGGGCGGCCTTGAAGGTCTCGACCATGTGCTTGGGATTGTTGTCCACGGTGCGCGCGATGAAGGTGGCTTCCGCACCCAGCGCGAAGAGCAGCGGGTTGATCGGGTGGTCAATGGAGCCGCCGGGAGTGGTCTTGGTGCGGGTGCCTTCGGGCGAAGTCGGGCTGTACTGGCCCTTGGTCAGACCGTAGATGCGGTTGTTGAAGAGCAGCACGTTCACGTTCACGTTGCGGCGCAACAGGTGCATCAGGTGGTTGCCGCCGATGCTCAGGCCATCGCCGTCACCGGTGATGATCCACACCGAGAGCTCGGGATTGGCGACCTTGACTCCGGTGGCGACGCTGGGTGCGCGACCGTGGATGGTGTGGAAGCCATAGGTCTGCATGTAGTAGGGGAAGCGGCTGGAGCAGCCGATGCCCGAAATGATGCAGTAGTTCTCACGCTCGATGCCCAAGTCGGGCAGTGTGCGCTGCAGGGAGTTGAGGATGGCGTAGTCGCCGCAGCCGGGACACCAGCGCACGTCGTTGGGCGTGATGAAGTCCTTGCGTTTGAGTTCCTCGGGAGGTGGTGCGGGATTGGCGGACATGGG
>JAWVYP010000233.1:0-4194 GCA_033722655.1 Akkermansiaceae bacterium
ACGGCAGGCCCACGGACGTCCCTTCACGCGCTCTTTGACATCCGAGGCATCAGACAGGGAGCCCATCGCTGCCATCGGCATGCGCCAAGTCGGAGACTTGGCGGCACGAAAAAGCGGATGCCCGTTTCCGGGCATCCGCCAGTTTGAATTCTCAAGCGGTGGTGAAATCGCTCCGATTATCGGGAGGTTTCATCATCCACGTCTCCGGAGGGATCTTCAGCACCATTGGGGCCGCCGGATCCTTGACCGGGGTTGGAGGAGTCCACGCCGTCGATGTTGTTGCCGTGGCCGTTGTTGTTCTTGGTGGAGAAGTTGACGAGCAGAACCATGTCCTGGTTGTCGTAGCTGCTGCTCTGGCTGTCAGTCTCGGCGTATTCTGCCATGACCAGTGCGCTCATCGGGCCAACTTTGATCTTGCCGCTGCCATTCACATAAGGCTTCAGGTATTCAGCCATCGCATCGGAGCTCACAGGGGCATCTTGACCATCGGTCAGCGTGGTGAATTGAACTGCCGGGCTGTTGGTGGTCGTGAACGGAGTCCATTGACCGTCGACCACGTAGCGGCCGCCAAAGTCAATGCGTGTACCGAGCTGATGTTTCTTGGTATAGAGGGAGTGGGTGGGATCCACGTCGCTGTTCGTGCCGTAGAAAAGCTGGTCGTAGCTCGAGCCATTTACGCTGATGCGGATCTCGGCAGGAATGCTGTCCTTGTCGGCACCGGGAGTCGACTGGGTCACCCCAACACCCACGAGGCGTACATCGACGTAGATATTCTTGTCGGTCAAGTTGATGGTGCCATCACCATCGATGGTGGCGATATCACCCACCGAACTGGGATACTGAATGTTCCAGTTGAGGGTCGGGTAAGTACCGGTGTGCACCACTTCGGGAGTGGCGACGAGCTTGCCTGCCGGCACGGCCGGAATTTTTGCCTTTTTCTGTTGAGAATATGCCGGAACGGCCAGCAAGGCGGTGGCTGCCGTAACGCTAATGATACTAGCTGTTTTCATGATGTGTGTGGGGGTTTTGTGTTGATCGCAGTCGGCGGAACATAGCAACTGCCGCCTAGCTGTGAGGCTTACATTAAGGGCCCTGAGACTGCAAATGACAAGCACGTGATCACGTAACCCGTTTAAAATCCGTCATTAAGCCATTATCCAAATGAATCAGATGGATCAGAAAACTTAGAATAATGGGTGAATTCTCCACACAACAAATTCAAACATTTGTCGATTACTCCAGTTATAGACATGTTTGAAATTTTCTCACATTTCCCCGTAAATCCCACGCAGTCCAACCCGACATGGCGGATCAACGCCCCCCCTTGCCTCGGGTCTGCACCGCACCATCCCGGGCCGCCGCATTAATGGCCTTGCGCTCCCGCTCGTTGATGAGTTCCTCCTCCACCAAGTCATTGGTCAGATGCACCACGGAAGTGAAGTAGTGGGTCGGGTTGCGGAAATCCTCCAGTGAGCCCAAATCATCGAAGCGGTCGGCGAGGGTGAGCCCATTGTCATCGACAAAATTGCCCACCCCGGTGTCTCGACCGAGAATGCGGATGAGCGCATCGAGATTGGAGTTCGGGTTGAGGTCCTGATCGTCCGGAATCCCGTCTCCGTCGGAATCCCGAACCAGGTCCACTTTCCACAGGTAGGCCGCCCCGTAGCCGCCGGTGTCCTCGTTGAACAGGCGGCGCTCACCCACGGCAAAGCCAAGACCGGGAAGCACGGTCTGCACCGAGCCCAGCCCGGTCGGGGCCGCGCTGCCAAGTCGTTCGAACAATGTGGACCCGTCGGCTCCGGAAATGACGCGGACTCCACCCACGAGATTGCCATCGACCAACGCGAGACCGTTTGAGCCAATCAGGAAATCATCCACTTGGTCTCCGTCCAGGTCGAGAACCCCACCTGCGTTGACGGGTCGGTTGGCTGGCAGGGTCATGCTGAGGTCGCTGAGAGTCGAGAGATCAGCTCCCGAGACCAGCTTGAGTGTGCCATGCCAGAAGGAGCCAACGAGCAGATCACTGATGCCATCTTGATTCTGGTCGGGGGCCGGGGCCATGGTATTGCCCAAACGGTTGTAGACTCCGCTTCCCGCGATTTCAGCCGCCACCGATCCGTCCGAACTGCGGATGAGCTGGACTCGCCCCTTGTAGAAATCGCCGCCCTGAGTGAAGCTTGGAGAGGACACGGCGAGGTCCATGAGTCCATCTCCGTCGCGGTCATCGAGAGCGACCAGTACTGAGCCGAAGCCACTGGAGGAAGCATCCGTGCCCACGCGCCGCAGCAGAGCCAGGTCACTGCCGGAGAGGGTGAATACCTCGCCCTTGAAACCATCCGCAATGGGCGCTCCCACATGCAGGTCTTCAATTCCATCCCCGTTCTGGTCGCCGGCATTGACCAGGGCCGTGCCAAACTGCGAGCCACCGGGACCGATCACCGTGCCCAGGACCGCACCATCCACACCCGAGTAGATGGTGACTCCCCCCGCCCTGAACCCATCCTCATCAAGTTGGCCGGGCGCGCCCACGGCAAGATCGCTCACCCCATCTCCATTGGCATCCAGACTCGCCATCGAAAAGCCGAAGTATTGGGCCATGCTGGGCTCACCCAAGTAGGTCCTGATGAGGGAGCCGTCCTTGCCGCTGACCACCTGCACCTTGCCGGAAGCAAAAAAGCCATCGACCCGTGCCGTGCGGTCCGCGATGGCCACATCCAGCACCCCATCCCCATCGATATCTCCTGCCAGGCAGAAGCCGGATCCGAATTCAAAGTTTCCTTCTCCCGCAACCCACTCGAGGTCCGCAACATCGCCGGAGGTTTGGGAAAGGGAGGTGCCGGAGAACACGCAACAGGCGCTCATCCAGCCGAGCAGGCTTCCAAGGGGGCTTTTCATGACTTTTCGGGATTGAACTAGCGTGCATTGAACCACGAAATGCAGCCTAAAGTCAATTCAATCCAGCCTGTCCAATAAGTCAGAAGATCAACAAAGACGAAACAAAACGCGGCAATGCCCCGGGATTCCAATGGACCCGGCTTCGCCAGTCCGGCTCAGAGATCCGTAAACAAATCCAGCTGCGGCGGATTGGGCTTGGGCTCGACTTGCTGATCGGTGTTCTTGGCCTTGGGTCCGCGCTTCTTCGCCTCCGGCTTGGTCGAGTTCAGCTCCAGATGCGAAAGGATGGACTTCGCCCGCTCCACCACGGGTTTGGGAAGACCGGCCAGCCGCGCCACCTGAATGCCGTAACTCTTGTCGGCCGCTCCGGGCAGGATCTTGTGCAGGAAGATGATTTCCTCGTTCCACTCGCGCACCGCGACATTGAAGTTCTCCACCCCGGCCTTGGCCTGCGCCAAGTCGGTCAGTTCGTGGTAGTGGGTGGCAAAGAGGGTGCGCGCGCCAATCTGATCGTGCAAATGCTCGGCCACCGCCCAAGCAATCGAGAGGCCGTCAAAGGTGGCGGTACCGCGGCCAATCTCATCGAGGATGACCAGCGAGTGTTCAGTGGCATGGTTGAGAATGAGGGCGGTCTCGCTCATTTCGACCATGAAGGTGGACTGGCCACGCGAAATGTCATCCGAAGCACCCACCCGGCAGAAGATGCGGTCGACCAGTCCCAGGCGTGCCGTGTCAGCCGGCACACAAGCACCAATCTGGGCCATGACCGAGATCAGGGCGACCTGCCGGATGTAGGTCGACTTACCCGCCATGTTGGGCCCGGTGAGGATTTGCAGGCGCGAATGTTTCGGATCCAGATTCGTGTCGTTGGGGACAAACTTGGTGTCGACCAGGGTCTGTTCGAGCACGGGGTGACGACCATTCTCAACGGCAAAGCCGCGGCCTTCATCCAGTTCCGGTCGACAGTGACGATGCAGTTGGGCGACTTCGGCCAAGCCACAGAGCACATCAATTTCGGCCACGGCCGCCGCGGTCTCCTGCAGCTTGGCGAGGTGTTCACACACCTGGCCGCGCAAGTCGGCAAAGAGTTCGGCTTCAAGCTTCTTGGAACGCTCCTCGGCTCCCAGCACCTTGTTCTCCACCTCTTTGAGGGCCGGCGTGATGTAGCGCTCGGCATTGGCCATGGTCTGCTTGCGGGTGTAATCGTCCGGCACCTTTTCGAGGTGGGTCTTGGTGACCTCGATGAAGTAACCGAAGACGTTGTTGAACTTCACCTTGAGCGAATCGATGCCGGTGCGC
>JAWVYP010000234.1:0-4186 GCA_033722655.1 Akkermansiaceae bacterium
AGGCAGCCATTGTTCTGACGGAAGATTTTGAAGGCCTAGGAAATACCGATACTGACACGATCGATACATACGATAAGTATCCCCCAAATCCTGGTGTGGAGTGGGTCGTAGCAAGTAATGGATTTGGTTCTAGTGACCAAGGTGCAAACCTTATCGGCACTAACAATGTCTGGAGCTTCCGTTACACGAATTCTGGTCTGACTACAGCATTTGAAGCTATCGGAGCCCTGCAGGCAGGGTGGACATATACGGTCACATTCGACGCGACAGCTGACACTGCTGGTGCGACAGGAGGTTCTGTCGGTTTCGTGACCTTTGATGGCGCAGGAACCCGTAATGCTTTCAACGGTGGCGGCATATCCACAAACGTTTCGGCTGTGCTCACCAGCACAAGCTACACGACTGGAACTTCCATCACATTGTCTTACACTGCAGATGGTTCTGAAGGCACGCTTGGCCAAGATGTATCGCTTCGTTTTTTGGGAGCAACCACTTCGTCGAACATCGATAACATCACCGTGACCGCTGTTCCAGAACCTACGGCAGCTTTGCTTGGTTCGCTGGGAGTCCTGCTCCTACTTCGTCGCCGTCGCAGTTGAGTTCAATTTTCTCTCCCTGTTATTCCCTTGAGCCGCGTCACCTCACCAGGGCGTGGCTTTTTTCATGCTTACAGCAAAGCACAAAGAGGATCCGCCGCCTAGTCCTTGCGCGTCAGTTCCACAAACACATCCTCCAGATTCGCCTCCTGACGGAAGAGCGAGCGCAGCGGCCAGTTCTCCTTGGCGGCCAGAGCAGCCATCCGCTCTCGTGCATCCGTGCCGGAATCGACCCAGACGGTGTACTGGTTCCAGCCGTCTTCCTGGGCCTCACCGACGACCTTCTTGACCTTCTTGAGTGAAGCGAGGGCCTTTTTGGCGGTCTTGAGATCGGCCTTGAGCTCGAGCTGGATGCGGCCGGCGGTGCGCATCTGCTGGGTGAGATTGGTGGGGGTGTCGCTGGCCTTGATCTTGCCGCCGTCGATGATGATGACTCGGTTGCAGGTCATTTCCACCTCGTGGAGGATGTGGGTCGAAATGAGGACGGTGTGGGAGTCCGCCAGTCGCTTGATGAGGCCGCGGATGTGGCGGATCTGGTTGGGATCGAGCCCGTTGGTGGGCTCGTCGAGGATGAGCAGCTCGGGCTCGTGGACCAGGGCATCGGCGAGGCCGAGGCGTTGGCGATAGCCCTTGGAGAGGGTCTTGATCATCTTGCGGCGCACCGACTTGAGGCCGCAGGTCTCGATGACGTCGCCAACCCGGGTGCGGAAGTGGCTGCCGCTCAAGCCCTTGAGCTGAGCCCGGAAGCGGAGGTATTCCTTCACCCGCATGTCGTCGTAAAGGGGGACATTCTCGGGCATGTAGCCGATCTTGCGACGGGCGGAGAGGGATTCGTGGAAAATGTCGTGACCGGCGATCCTGGCATTTCCGGAAGTGGGGGGCAGGTAGCCGGTGAGCATCCGCAGAGTCGTCGTCTTGCCGGCACCGTTGGGGCCCAGAAAGCCGACGATTTCGCCGGGTTCGACCTCGAATGAGATGTCGTTGACCGCGGCGTGGCGGGCGTAGCGCTTGGTGAGATGGCGGACTTCGATCACGGGATAGCTGGAAATTGGCGGGTTCTGGGCGGTCAGTGGAGCAAAAAGGCATGCCTTGTGCTGTTGACTGAAAGTCGCCTCCCCCTTAATGAATCCACGTGCGAGGCGGGCCAAGCGCAAAAGCGCCGGCTCGCCAATCATTTCGCTTCCATCCCACCCGCCTTTACCCCCACTTTTCCAGGATACATGAGTTCAACTGTGCCAGCCCGCCAGAACGTGGAGGTGATGGAGGCCCAATACGCCAGATGGCAGGAGGATCCCGATTCAGTGGAGGCTGCCTGGGCCGCATTTTTTGAGGGTTTCGAGCTGGGGATGGCGCAAATTATAAAGCCGACTTCGTCGGCTGCTCCGACTTCGTCGGCCGCCCCGCCTGCGGCGGCTAGCCAAGCCTCGCCTTCGGCTGCGTCTGCTGCTCCGGCTTCGGGTGATGCGAATGCCGACATCGGCTTTTTCGCCCGCGTGGTGGCGCTGATCTACAACTACCGCACGCTGGGCCACACCCAGGCCAACATCAACCCGCTCGAGGACGAGCCCGAGCGCAACCCGCGCCTCAAGCTCGATCAGTTCGGTCTCGGCGAGGACGACATGGAGCGGGTGGCCTGGAACGAATACTTCCGCCACGGCGAGCGCATGAAGCTGCGCGACATCGTCAGCGCACTGGAGGAAACTTACTGCTCGAACATCGGCTTCGAGTTCATGCACATCCACAACACCCAAGTGCGTCACTGGGTGCGGGCGCGCATCGAGGACCGCTGCCGCAAGCCGATGGAGAACGCGCATGACATCTCGCGCAAGGCGCTCAATTGGGTGCTCGAAGCCGAGACCTTCGAAAACTTCCTCGGCAAGCGCTTCCTCGGCGAGAAGCGCTTTTCCAACGAGGGCGGTGAAGGGGCGATGATCCTGCTCAACGCGATTCTCGAAGCCTGTCCTGCCAATGGCGTGCGCGAGATCGAGATGGGCATGTCCCACCGAGGTCGCATGAACGTGCTCGCCAACTTCGTGCGCAAGTCGCTGACGACTGTCCTCTACGAGTTCACTCCCAACTACGAGCCGGACTCGGTCGCGGGGGACGGCGACGTGAAATACCACCTGGGTTACGAAAGCAACCGCCAGCTGCCCGATGGCGAGGTGCGCATCAGCCTGGCCGCCAACCCGAGCCACCTCGAAGCCGTCAACTCGGTGGTCGAGGGCAAGGCCCGTGCCCGTCAGCGCATCCTCAGCGAGGGCCGCGAGGACGCCAAGGAGGAGATCGATCGCTCGCTGGTGCTGCCCATCCTGCTCCACGGCGACGCCGCCTTTGCCGGTCAGGGCTCGGTGGCCGAAGTGCTCAACCTCTCCCAGCTCTCCGGCTACCGCACCGGTGGCACCATTCACATCATCATCAACAACCAGATCGGCTTCACCACCATGCCTTCGGATGCGCGTTCTTCCTCTTACGCGACTGACGTGGCGAAGATGATCGAGGCCCCCATCCTGCATGTGAATGGCGAGAAGCCTCTGGACCTGTTCTGGGCAGCGATGTTTGCCCTGGAGTTCCGTCAGAAGTTTGCCCGCGACGTGGTCATCGACATGTACTGCTACCGTCGTCAGGGTCACAACGAGTCCGACCAGGCCGCCTTCACCCAGCCGCTGATCTCGCGCAAGATCTCGGGCCGTCCGACCTTTGGCAAGCTCTGCAAAGAGCAGATGGTCGAGGAGGGCATTATCGGCAAGGAGGAGCTCGAAAAGATGGAGGACAACCTCTGGCAGCGCTACGAGGACGGCTACCAGAAGATGCTTTCGCTCTCGGAGTCCGGCGACCGCACCGCCTTCAGTGGCTCGACCGCCATCGCCCAGCCCTCCTATTCCCACGCCCCCGTGCCGACCGGCATCAACAAGGACACCCTCCACCAGATTGGCCGCAAGCTGACCCAGATTCCCGACAGCTTCAATGTTCACCCGACCTTGGCCAAACGCTTCATTCCGCGTCGTGCCAAGGCCCTGCAGAGCGGGGAGGGATTCGACTGGGCCTTCGCCGAGAGTCTCGCCTTTGGCGCGCTGCTGCTCGAGGGAACCCACGTTCGCCTCTCCGGCCAGGACGTCGAGCGCGGCACCTTCTCGCAGCGCCACTCCGTCCTCTACGATCACAAGACCACCGAGCAATACATCCCGCTGCTCCATCTCGCCGACAAGCAGGGCAAGTTTTGCGTCCACAACTCACTGCTCTCCGAGTTTGCCGTGCTCGGCTTCGACTACGGTTACTCGCTGACCTACTCCAAGATGCTCAGCCTGTGGGAAGCCCAGTTCGGCGACTTTGCCAACGGTGCGCAGGTCATCATCGACCAGTTCCTCTGCTCGGCCGAGTCCAAGTGGCAGCTGCCGACCGACATGGTGGTGCTCCTGCCCCACGGCTACGAGGGCATGGGCCCCGAACACTCCAGCGGCCGTCTCGAACGCTTCCTCCAGCTTTGCGCCGAGAAGAACATGGTGGTCGGCAACTTCACGACTCCAGCGCAGTACTTCCACGCCCTGCGCCGACAGAAGCACCGCGAGTTCCGCAAGCCGCTGGTGCTGATG
>JAWVYP010000235.1:0-4160 GCA_033722655.1 Akkermansiaceae bacterium
AGGCAACATCGGGAGGGACAAGCCGCAGACCGAGGTTTCATGAACGATTGGGGCTAGCTACTACAGCCTCAGCAAACCCAGGAAAAAGAAGCGCAAAGGGAGCTCTGCCAGTCCTGTCAGCCCTCAACCCTCGTCCTTGTAGCGGCGCTCCCTCAGGCGGCCCATCTCATGCACCTCATCGCAGATCATCTTGAGCTGGTCAGCGCTCATCTTCAGGATCTCGCCCAATTCCAGGCGGCGCTGGAACCAGCGCGACTGGATGTAGTGGAAGGCATAGTCCTTGTCGAACTCGATGGTCTTGAACTTGACCGGAGAGGTCTCGGGTCGGGCGGCCTCCACCGATTCCTGCACCACGTCATTGACCACCTCTCGCTTGCGAATGATGGGATTGGGGCGGGCCGAACGGATCCCCGAAATCATCGTGTGCTGTCTGACATTATTGAGTCCCATGCTGCGCTTATATCGAAAACTTCCATGGATATCTATCAAATAATGTCATAACCCGCACGGGATTCAGAAACTTATGACTTCATGGTGGGCCGGGATCGCCCGCCCGACTCAGTCCGAGATGTTGAGCTTGCGCTCGCGCAGCCGGCCCATCTCGTGGACCTCGTCGCAAATCATCTTGAGCTGGTCGGCGGTCATCTTGAGGGTCTCGCCGAGCTCCAGTCGGCGCTGGAACCAGCGTGACTGGATGTAATTGAAGGCGTAGTCCTTGTCGTACTTGTTGGCCTTGAACAGGTTTTCGGTCATCCGGGGCTCGTTCGCCTGCAGCTTCTCAGGTCCCTTGCTCTTGATGACGATCGGATTAGGCCTTTGTGAGCGGATACCGGAGATCAACCGATATTTGCTGATGTTGTTCATGTCCATGCTGCCAGCGCTTACGCGCGGAAAACACGAACCTATCACTGGCTTGTGACTTTTGCGCTCCAAAAAAGCCCGTCCCCCTCCGTCCCCTATTGGCTCTCTGCCCTCACCATTTCCGGGAATTTCCCGGCCGGGCCTGTCAATGAGGCGGGAAAATGAGCTCGTCACCCTTCTCGGGCTTGATGTCGCCAATGGCTGTCAGCGGATTGGCAATCGCTCCTTCCGGATACACATCGGAAACCTCGAATTGGTAGAGGATGCCCGTATTGTTGCGGCGGATGCCCAGGATGCTGCCCTTCTGCACGAGTTCCGGCTTGAGCACATCAATGGTGATAAAGCCCCCGACCTCGGGATTGTCCGCGTAGTCGGTCACACGACCCACCAGCAGGGCCTGGGAAATGAGTCGCGCGCGGCGCAGTTCCTCGTCCTGACGTTCGAGTTTCATCTGGGCGATCAGGCCCTCCTCGTCGCGCTTGAGTTTGGCATCTTCTTCGGCCTGCCTGCGGGCCTCTGCAGCCTGTTGCTCGGCAAGTTGCTGCTGGTAGGCTTCGATTGCATCCTGCTGGGATGGCGGAATGGCAGCTCCTTGGCTTTCCGGTTTCCGCGAGTTTTCTAGCTGCTCCTTGAGGCGCTGGTTCTCCTTGAGCAGCTCGTTCTGCTCCTTGAGCAGGGCCAAATCCTGTGAGGTGGTCGGGTTTTCCTTGTCCCGGTTCACGCCTTGCCAAGAGACGATGATGGAGGCCAGCAGCAGCGCTGCAATGGCTCCGAGCAGGATTTTCATGGTGTCCATGAATCCAAAAATGAAGGGAACGCGGTCCAATGTCAACGCGGCTCCCCACCCGCGAGGCGGGACTCCTCCGCCAGATAGGCCAGGCGGTGGCCCTCGATGCCCATCAATCCAGGCTCCAGAGCATTGGGACCGGCAAACTGCTTGTCGAGCGCGTCGATGATGCCGAAGTCCCCGCCACCGTGGCTGGCGTAGCCATCCTCGCTGGCCTGCTCGACGGGCACTTCCTCGATCTTGCCGTCGCGGTGGTCGCGGAACCAGAGTTCGGCCGCGCCCCCCTCCTGATAGGGCTCGCCGCCACGCAGTGAGCCGCGGGTTCCGTGGATCTCGATGGTGCGGTTGCAGTCAAACGCGGTCATGGTGAGGGTCGCGGTGATGCCGTTCTCCATCTCGCAGGCGACCACCTGGTGGTCGACCACATCGTTGTCGCAGTGGTAGACGCAACGGCCCCAGGGCGAGGTCTTGATGAATTCGAGGATCTGCTCGTCGGTGACCCCGTCCCCCTTCATCGAGGAGGCCTCGGCACCGGGCATCACCATGCGCAGGTAGTTGCGCGTCTCGGTGATGTAGCGGTGAGCGTCGTAGATGCAGTCAGCGGCCACCGGACAACCGTCCGTGCAACGTTTGGGCGCACCGGCCGGCGCGTTCTCGGACTTGAACCAGTCGAGGCGGCCGTGGCTGGTGATGCGCTTGGGTGCGGAGTCCGCAAACCAGCACATCAGGTCGGTGTCGTGCGAGCATTTGGCCACAATCATCGGCGAGGCCTTGGCGGTGTTGGCCCAGTGGCCGCGGACGTAGGAGTGGGCCTGGTGGAAAGCATCCACCCCCTCGGAGGCGCGGATGCTCATCACCCGACCCAAGCGCCCACTGTCGATGAATTCGCGCACCGCGCGGTAGAAGGGTGTGTAGCGCAGCACGAAGCAGGGCGCGATACGCCGACCCATCTCGACGGCCTTGGCGTGGAGTTCCTCGCAGCGCTGCAAGGTCTCGGCGGCGGGTTTCTCGAGCAGGAGGTCGTAGCCGAGTTCCAGCGCCTGCATCGCGTGGCCGTAATGCTGGGCGTCCTGGGTGGCGATGATGAGCACGTCGGCAATCTTGCCCTCGGCAAACAGCTCTTCGTCGGATTTGAACAGCTTTACCGAGCCCTCCTCATGGAAGCTGGCCACCGTCGAGGTCTTGGCATCGTCGTGGTCCGCGGCGGCCACCAGTTGATAGCGCTGCGGAAGCTTGGCGATGATCCGGGCGTAGGTGCGGCCGCGGGATCCGCAACCGAGAAGGGCAAGGCGCATGGGCTTCATGGATGAGTGTTTTCTGCTGCTACCACAGCAACTTCAATACCGAAAGTGGCGGCTTCCGTACTTCGCTGTGCGGGAGGGGGTGATCCAGCCATGATTTAATGGGTGTTTCGATGCCGCAAGCTGCTATGGTCCCCGCCATGAAATTGATTCGCTTTGGCGATCCTGGACGCGAGGAACCCGGCGTGCTGCTGGAAGACGGCCGCATGGTGGACGCCAGCGGCGAGTTCCGCGACTACGACGAGGGCTTCTTCGCCAGCGGCGGGCTTGAAGCCCTGGCCGAGTGGGTGGCAGACGGCTGCAAGGATGCCCCAGAAGTCTCTAGGCACGAGCGGCTCGGTCCTCCGGTCGCCCGCCCCTCCAAGATTGTCTGCATCGGCAAGAACTACCGCGACCACGCTCTGGAAATGGGTGGCGAGCTGCCCACCGAGCCGGTCATGTTCATGAAGGCCAGCAGCGCCTGGAGCGGACCCAAGGACGATGTCCTGCTGCCGCCGGATTCCACCAAGCTCGACTACGAAGTCGAACTCGCGGTGGTCATCGGCCAGACCGCCAGCCGCATCGACAAGGAGCAGGCCCTCGCCCACGTCGCCGGCTACTCAGTCTTTTGCGACTTTTCTGAGCGTCGCCACCAACTCGAGCTCGGCGGCCAATGGACCAAGGGCAAGAGCGCCGATAGCTTTGCACCCATGGGTCCCTGGCTGACCACCGCCGATGAAGTCCCCGACCCCCAGAAACTGCGCATCTGGTGTGAGGTCAACGGCGAGATCCGCCAGAACAGCTGGACCAGCGACATGACCTTCACCGTCCGGCGCCTCGTCAGCGAAGTCAGTAAGTTCATGACCCTGCTGCCCGGCGATGTCATCGCCACCGGCACGCCCAGCGGGGTCGCCATGGGCATGGAGCAGCCACGCTATCTGCAAGCCGGAGACCTGGTCGAATGCTGTGTCGAGGGACTCGGCAAACTCTCGCAGCGCGTCATCGCCACCACGCAGTCATGAAGAGGCGCTTCCATCTGATTCGCGCCGCCCTGCATGCCTGGCCCATGCCCAAGGGCCGCCGCGGCCGCGCCGCCTGCCCCTTCTGCGACACGCTCCACCAGGGGCCGCGGGTCAAAGCCGGCGAGGCCGCCCACTGCATCCGCTGCGGGCACGTGATCTATGAGAATCGGCCCGGCTCCCTGCCGCGCGCCACCGCCTTCTCGCTGGCCG
>JAWVYP010000236.1:0-4145 GCA_033722655.1 Akkermansiaceae bacterium
AACTAGGAACCCGAAGGATGGGCGCCTTAGTCCTTGTCTTCGGCGGCCTTCTTCAAAATTTCTTTCTCCTCATCCGTGAGACTCTGAAACCCTTCCTCGGAAATCTTCTCGAGGATGGCGTCGACTTCCTCGTTTTCGGATAGCTTGAGTTCGCTGCGCGGGCTGAGCTTGGATTCGAAGCGCCGAGGGTATTGGGGGCGGTGGATGCTGAGTTTGGAGGGGCGACGCAGGACGGGCGCGAGGCGCATCAGCAGGAAGCCGGCGATGGCGCCGCCGAGGTGGCCGGCCTCGCCGCCGGCATTGCTGAGGTTGAAGAGGACCTTGACGGTGGCGATGCCGAGGATGCCGATGCAAAGCTGGCGCATGGTCAGCTCGATGGGCGGGAAGAGAAGTTGCACCCGCAGGTTGGGGGCAAGGACGGCGACCCCGATGACGCAGCCGTAGATGCCGGCGGAGGCACCGACCAGTGCCTGGGTGGGCACCCAGGGGATGATGCCGAGGTAGCTGATGAGGGTGTAGAAGACGGCACCACCGACGCCGCAGATGAGGTAGTAGATGAGGAAGAAGCGGGGGCCGAAATGGCGCTCCATCCAGGGTCCGAAGATGAACAGGCCGACGGAGTTGAGCAGGATGTGCAGGAAGCTGCCGTGGAGGAACTGGAAGGTGATGAATTCCCACACGCGGCCCTCGAAAATCGCGCTCTTGATGCTGAAGTAGCCGTTGACCAGCAGCGGGGGTTTGCCACCCATGGCAGATGCCAGGATGAGGTAATCGAGGATGAAGATGCCGATGTTGAGAACGAGTAGGATCTTGACCACGGGAGTCAGCCGCGAGCCCGTGCGAGGGGGCTCGGGTTCTCCATAGTAATCGCGGTCGGCGAGGGCCATGGCCTATGGGTAGAGCTGAAATGGAAATGCTGAAAGTAGAAATGGCATTTCTGTGTGTGGGCCATGTCAGGACTGCGTGACCCCATGACCCATGACGGCAGGCCCCTTTCCCCTCCGTTGACACCTTCAGTTCCCACCTGCATCATCCCAGCTCTTCATCACGAAGGACTCCACGCCTGCCCTCATGATCTTCAAATCCCTCTGCCGCGACGCCGAAATTGGCGCGAACTCCTATCTGTTGCAGGGGGAGCGCTCGCGGGTGGTGTTGGATGCGGGGATGCATCCGAAGGCGGAGGGGGCGGAGGCGATTCCGCACTTCGAGTGGCTTGAGGACGACACGGTGGATGGGGTGGTGATCAGTCACTCGCACCTGGACCACGTGGGCACCTTGCCGGTGCTGATGGAGCGCCAGAACCGGGCGCGCATCTATTGCACCGAGCCGACCTCGCACCTGGTGGAGGCCATGCTGCACAATTCGGTGAACGTGATGCAGTCCAAGCGCAGCGAGCTGGGCATCGTCGAATACCCCTTTTTCGGCCACCGCGACATCGATGCGGTGCGCGACCTGATGATGTGCCCGCATCTGGAACGCCGCTTCGAGCTGGATCCGGACGGCGAAATGCAGGCGACCTTCTACGATGCCGGCCACATCCTCGGCTCGGTGGGGGTGAAGGTCGAATGCGGCGGCAAGACCTTGATGTACACCGGCGACATCAACTTCGAGCCGACGACCCTGCAATGCGGCGCGCAGTTTCCCGAGGAGTCGGTGGACGCGCTGGTTGTTGAGACCACCCGCGGGGACTCGGAGCGCAAGCCGGACTATAGCCGCGAGGACGAGGAGAACCACTTTGCCGAGTGCATGCAAGGCGTGCTGCAGCGCAAGGGCTCCGTGCTGGTGCCGGTGTTTGCCATGGGCAAGACCCAGGAGGTGCTCGCCATGATCCACCGCTTCAAGGAGGAGGATCGGGTTCCCTACGACACGCCGGTCTACATCGGTGGGCTGAGCACCAAGATGACCTTCATCTACGACCGCTTCTGCGACACGCCCCGCCGCCAGCTGCAGGGCTTCCGCTTCTTCAAGGACATGGAGATCGAGGGCGGGGGACGTCGCCGCAAGGGGCCGATTCCCTTCCATCCGGGCTGCATCTACGCGCTTTCGAGCGGCATGATGACCGAGAAGACCGTGTCCCACCAATTTGCCCGCCAGGGCCTGCTCGAAAACAAAAAGCACGGCTTGTTCTTTGTCGGCTACTGCGATCCGGCCACACCCGGCGCCCGCATCAAGGCGGCGAAGCAGGGTGACATGGTCAGCCTGGGCGAGGGCGAGCCGGAGGTGAAGCTGCGCTGCGAGACGCGGGAATTCGATTTCTCGGGCCACTCGACCCGCGAGGCCATCCTCGACTACATCCTCAAGGTAAAGCCCAAGAAATGCCTGCTGGTCCATGGCGACAAGCCGGCACTGGAGTGGTTCCGCGCCAAGGTCAGCGAGGCTCTGCCGGAGACCGAGGTTCTGATTCCGGAGCCGGGGCAGGAAGTGCGGATCTGAGCTTCCTGGTTCTGAGTTTGCGGCTTCCCCCTTCCCTCTTCCCTCTTCGCTCTTCGCTCTTCCCCCTTCTCCCCTTCTCCCCTTCGCTCTTCGAGCTGAGGACAAGCCGCCGCATCGGACCGCGAGCTTCCTTGGTCTGCCGAATCCTTGGCGAAGGAGGCAACTCACCCCAGAATCCCAGCACAAGCGCTCCAGAGTGACCAGGAATCCATGAAAAAGAGCGAAGCCCTCCGTGCTTTGCATCGCTCGCAGCGCGTGCTAATCAGGTGGACCGATGGCCAAGAAGAAAGACAAGCAGGAGAAGCATGCGAAGCGGGGTTGCGTCCTGCAGTCCATGTTTCTGATCTGCATCATTTCGAGCTTCCTGCTGCTGATCGCGATGATCCTGATGGTGATTCCCCAGGACACCCATGACATCGAGGGCTACGGCGAAGCGGTCCAGGGCGACGAAGCCCGCGACCTCATCGCAGTGCTGGAGGAGTCCCTCGAGCGCGGCCACCAGGTGACTCTCAGCGAGAGGGAAATCAACCGCTGGATTGGCCGGACGCTGGAGATCGAACAGAAGGGCCTGCTCGGTCCGATGGTCAATGTCGATGGCCTTGCGCTGCGACTCGAGGAGGATCTGGTCGAGCTGGTGATCGAGCGCAGTTTCGTGGGCCTCAAGCTGACCCAGTCGATGTATCTTCAAGTGCTGGTGGAATCGGATGACATCCGCAGCAACAAGCAGGTGCAGCTGCATGCCGGGCCGCTGGTCAAATTCGTTCCATTGCTGAAGAAGGGTGGGCGTTTCGGCAAGTTGAGCGTGCCCCAGGGCTACATCCATCTGGTCAAGCCGGCCTTCTTCCAGCTGGGCGAGGTCTACGAGAAGGAGTTGAACCTGATCTTTCGTAGGATGCACGACATCCAGGTCAAGGAGGGCGCGATCATCCTCAAACCAAAACCCGAACGGCCCGACCTGATCGAGATATGAAGCGGCGCGTCGTCAGCTGCGGTTTGCACGGCCTGTGGGTGCTGTGCCTGACCCTTGCTCCGGCCATTGGCCAGCCAGATGAGGAGACGCCAACCGATCCGCCGGTCGCACGGCCGGTGTTGCCGCAAGACCGCGCCCTGGAGGAGGATGACGGGCCGATCGAGCCGGTGATCGAGGACCGGGTGGTGATCAGCTCGAGTAAGCAGTTCCGGATTTCGGGAGGCAATGCGCTCGGCCGCGGCCTCTGCGCCATCCTCGCCGAAAACGCCAAGGAAGAATTGTTGATGCTTCTGGAGCGCCCCGACGACTGGAAGATTGCGGTGAGCGTGCGATTGCACGGGGAGCCCGGAGATGAGCCGCCATCCCATTCCATCCTCACCCGCCTGCAGGTGGTGGAGGGGGTTTACACCCTGCATCTGGACTTGCATCTGGCGAAGGGCCTGCCGGTGGATCGCTTCAAGCAAGCCATCCTCGAGATGCTGGTCTATGAGCGGGCCCTGCGCGACCTCCCCCTGCTCGAGGAGGGCATGGCCCTGTCGGTTCCGCCCTGGCTCGGAGTGGGCCTGCGCGAGGCCTGCGCCTGGCGGATGCAGGAGGCGGACCGGAGACTCTACGCCGCCATGTTCAAGCAGGGAGGCGCCTACAAGGTGAATGATCTGTTGGCCCTCACCCGCAACGAATACGCGCAACTCGACGAAGCCTCGGAGGTGGCCTTCCGGGTGTCGGCGGGGGCGCTGGTGAT
>JAWVYP010000237.1:0-4141 GCA_033722655.1 Akkermansiaceae bacterium
CCCATGGCATTGCGCTCGATGCAGGGAATCTGCACCAGCCCGCCCACGGGATCGCAGGTCAGCCCGAGATTGTGTTCCATGCCCACTTCTGCCGCGTTTTCGACCTGCTTGGGCGTGCCGCCGAGGTATTCCACCAAGCCCGCTGCAGCCATGGAACAGGCCACGCCGACCTCGCCTTGGCAACCGGCCTCAGCCCCCGAAATGGAGGCGTTTTTCTTGTAGAGCATGCCGATGGCGGCGGCGGTTAGCAGGAAGCGGTGCACGCCGTCCTTGTGAGTCGAGCTGCGGAATCGCACGGCATAGTGCAGCACGGCTGGAATGATGCCCGCCGCGCCATTGGTCGGAGCGGTGACCACCCGCCCTCCAGCCGCATTCTCCTCGTTGACGGCCAGCGCATAGAGGTTGACCCAGTCGAGAATGGTCAGCGGATCGCGCAAGGAGCCCTCGCCCGATTGCAAGAGCTTGGTGTGAATGGAACTGGCACGCCGCTTGACCTTGAGCCCTCCCGGCAACTCGCCTTCCGCATGACAGCCCCGCTCCACGCAGGCCTGCATGGCGTTCCAGATCTCATCGAGCCGGGCAGCAGTCATTCGCTTGGAGCGGAAGGCCGATTCGTTGTGCAGCATCAGTTCTGCCACACTCAAATTGTGCTGCTCACAGAGGCTCATCAGTTCCGCCGCCGTGTCGAAGGGATAGGGTAAGCCTTCGCCTTCGATCAGCGGCTTGCCCAACTCCTCCTCGGTGGCGATGAAGCCGCCTCCCACCGAATAGACCACTGAATCCAATAGCACCTCTCCCCCGCCATCCAGGGCCGTGAAGTGCATACCGTTGGGATGGAGCGGAAGCGGCTTGACCCGCTTGAACTGCAGGTCCTTTTTCTCATCAAAATCGATCTCACGGCCCCAGGGCAGCTTCAGCGTCTTGCTCTCCCGAATCGCCGCCAGCTTGCCCTCGATGCTTTCCAACACCACCTTCTCGGGCTGCTCTCCAAGGAAACCGAGCAGGATGGCGCGGTCGGTGCCGTGGCCCTTGCCGGTGGAGGCGAGCGAACCGTAAAGGTCGCAGCAGACGCGTGCGACCTTCTTGGCCATGCCCTGTTCCTTGAGCTTGCCGACAAACTGGCGAGCGGCGCGCATCGGACCCACGGTGTGGGACGAAGACGGTCCCAAACCAATGGTGAACAGATCAAGTGCGGAAACGGGCATGGCTGGGATTTAGAAGTGAACCGGATGGCATTCCATCCCGTGGGCCTCGGCGACCTCCTTGCAGGTCAGCTTGCCGTTCATGACATTGATGCCGCCCTTCAGTTCGGGCTGCTGTTGGCAAGCCTCCTCCAAACCGTGGTTGGCGAGAAACTCGATGTAGCGCTGGGTCACGTTGATCAGCGCCTGGGTGGCCGTACGGGCGTAGGCACCCGGCATGTTGGCCACGCAGTAGTGGAGGACCCCTTCCTCAACGAAGGTCGGATCGTGATGGGTCGTTGGGCGCGTGGTTTCGGCACAGCCGCCCTGATCGACTGCAATGTCCACCAACACGCTGCCGGGTTTCATGCAGCGCAGCATTTCGCGCGTGATCAGCTTGGGCGCCTTGGAGCCCGGCACCAGCACCGCCCCGATCAGCAGGTCCACGCGCGGCAAGAGATCCATCAGGTGAGTCTGGTTGGAATAGAGTGTGTGCGAGCCGTGCATGGTCATGTCCAGAAAGCGCATCCGCTCCAGGTCCACCTCGAGAATGGTCACATCCGCCCCCAGTCCCATCGCCATGCGCGCGGCATTGACGCCGGCCACCCCGCCACCGAGCACCACCACCCGCCCCGGCAGGACCCCGGGAACACCACCCAGCAAGATTCCCCGGCCTCCGGCATGCTTGGCCAAACTGTAGGCTCCCACCAGGGCCGACATGCGCCCGGCAATCTCGCTCATGGGCTCGAGCAGGGGCAGGCGTCCGTTCACCTCAATGGTCTCATAGGCAATGCAGGTGGCACCCGATTTCATCAGGGCCTCAGTCAGCTTCTGGTTGGCGGCCAGATGCAGGTAGGTGAAAATCAACTGCCCCTTGCGCAAGAGCTCATACTCGGCGGGCAGCGGCTCCTTGACCTTCACAATCATCTCCGCGCGCTCGAACACCTCCTCGTGGGTGGCCACGATTTCGGCACCCACCTTCTCGTATTCCTCGTTTTCAAAGCCCGCACCAGCCCCGGCGCCCGTTTCGACAAGCACCGAGTGGCCGCGCCCGATGAGCTGATGGGCCACCGCAGGAGTGACCGAGACGCGGTTCTCCTGTTCTTTGATTTCCGTCGGAACTCCGATGATCATGGCTTTTGTCAGGCTTGGGTGGACTGATCAGGTGGAATGCCAGCCGCAGTCCACATCATGCCCCCGCCTGCGGCCGGAGGAAACGTTAAAAAAGGGAATAAAAAAGAACGCCTGAAGGCGCCCTGTCGGCCTACCCGTCTGGTGGTGCGCGCGAGAGGAGTCGAACCTCCACGTCCGTGAGGACACATGAACCTGAATCATGCGCGTCTACCAATTCCGCCACGCGCGCGTGACCACCAATTCGGCAGGGCGGGAAAAACACCATGCCGCCCCGCCAATTGCAACTCCAATTCTTCAAATTTGGCCCTTGGGTGAAAAGTTCGCACGGATGCGACTCTCCCCAGCGCTTTTAGGGCCACAGGCAGCCCGATTCCTCGTTGCCATGCCCCCAAGACCATTCATCTTACCGTCATGCAAAAAGTCACCTCAGCCGTTCTGGTGCTCATCCTTCTGCTCTGCGCCCTCTACTTCTCCATCCAGAGCCAATTCAAGCAATCCACGGAACCCGAGGCCTCGGAAGCAACGACGGCTGGGAAAAGCGAGATCCAGGTTCCACCCGCCAAACCGGAGATCGATCGCCCCTGGGCCCATCAGCTCTCCGACATCCCCGCCGATCCCAAGGCCCACTTTGGACGGCTGGAAAACGGCATGCGCTACATCATCTACCCGAATGAGGAGCCGCCCAAGCGCGTGTCCCTGCGCCTGCACATCGAGGCCGGCTCGCTGATGGAGGACGATGACCAGCGCGGCATCGCCCATTTCCTCGAGCACATGATGTTCAACGGCACCGAAAACTACGATGCCGACGAACTCATCCCCGAGATGCAGCGGCTGGGCATCGCCTTCGGCGCCCACGCCAATGCCTACACCTCTTTTGACGAAACTGTCTACATGCTCGACCTCCCCGACCTCAAGGAGGAGACCGTGGACCTGACCTTCAATGTCATGCGCGACTTCTGTGACGGCGCACTGCTCACCAAGGAGGAGATCGACAAGGAGCGCGGGGTCATCATCGCCGAGAAGGTCAGCCGTGACGACGTCCGCACCCGCCTGATGAAGCAGCAGTTCCAGCAACTGATGCCCGACTCCAAGATCTCCCATCGCTTTCCCATCGGCTTGGAAAAAGTCATCAAGAACGCTCCCCGCGAGCGCTTCGTCGACTTCTACGAGAGCTACTACATCCCGCAGCGCATGACCTTCGTCGTGGTCGGTGATGTCGATGTTGCCTCCATGGAAAAGCGCATCATCGACACCTTCGGCTCGCTCACCAATCCCGAGGAACCCGGCGAAGACGCCGAGCTCGGCAGGATCAGCCCTCCCGAATCCCTGCAAGCTGCCATCTTCCAGGACCCGGAAGTGGACGAGACCGACGTCTCCCTGCTGCTGGCCCGCACCCACGAGCCCAAGCCCGACAGCCGCGAAAACCGCATCGAGCTCCTCAAGCTGCAGGTCGCCAACGCCATCATCGGCCGGCGCTTCGAGCGCATCTCCAAGGAGAAGGACAGCCCCGTCTCCTCCGGCTACAGCTACAAGTCGACCTGGTTCCAGGCCGTGGACTTCGGCTCCATCGGTGTCACCGCGGCCGACGACCGCTGGCAGGATGTGGTACCCATTGTCGAAAACGAATTCCGCCGGGTCATGGAACACGGCTTTCTTCCCTCCGAACTCGAGGAGGTCAAATCCAACCTCATCAACGCCGCCAAGCAGGCCGTCGAGCGCAAGCCCAGCCGCAAGTCCGACAGCCTGGCGACCGGCATCGCCGGCTCCCTCAACGACATGACGGTCTTCACCACCCCGGAGACCGACCTCGCCATCATCGAGGAAGC
>JAWVYP010000238.1:0-4130 GCA_033722655.1 Akkermansiaceae bacterium
CCTACCTGGCCGATCCCAAGTCCGCCTATGGCTTGGCAGCTCAAGAGGCCCTCAAGGCCGCCTTCGACAAGGATCCCGTGCTCATCCGCGAGGGGGGCAGCATCCCCATCGTCCAGACATTCCAGGATATCCTTGGCGTCGATACGCTACTTCTTGGGCTGGCATTGTCCGACGCCCAGATCCATGCTCCCAACGAAAACTTCCCGGTCGAAAACTTCGAGGCCGGCATCCGCATGAGTGAGGCGCTGCTTCGAGAACTCGGCAAGACTTCCTGATTTTTTCATATGTCCGAAACCACTGACAAAAAGGACTTCATTCGTGAAATCATCGACGGCGACCTCGCCTCGGGCAAACACGAGACAGTCATCACCCGCTTTCCGCCGGAGCCCAACGGCTACCTGCACATCGGCCACGCCAAGGCCATCTGCCTCAACTTCGGCCTCGCTCAGGAGCATGCCCGGGTGAAGGCCAAATGCCATCTGCGTTTCGACGACACCAACCCTTCAAAGGAGGAAACGGAATACGTCGAGAGCATCAAGGAGGACGTGAAGTGGCTCGGCTTCGATTGGGGCGAGAACCTCTACTTCGCCAGCGACTACTTCGAATACTTCTACGACTGCGCGGTCGAACTCATCAAACAGGGCTTGGCTTATGTCGAAGACGACAGCCTTGAGGAGGTCCGCGCCAAACGCGGCAACGTCAACACCCCGGGCAGACGCTCCGAGTGCGCCGAGCGCTCGGTGGAAGAAAACCTTGATCTCTTTGCCCGCATGAGGGCAGGGGAGTTTAAGAACGGCGAGAAGGTGCTGCGCGCCAAGATCGACATGGCCGCGCCCAACATGAATATGCGCGATCCGGTGCTCTACCGCATCATGCATGCCCATCACCACAACACCGGAGACGCCTGGTGCATCTACCCGATGTATGACTTCGCCCATCCGCTCGAGGACGCCAAGGAGCACATCACGCATTCGCTCTGCACTCTGGAGTTTGAGGATCACCGCCCGCTCTACGACTGGTTCATCGAGCATTGCCCGGTGCCCAGCACGCCACGCCAGATCGAGTTCTCGCGCCTCAACATCAACTACACGGTGATGAGCAAGCGCAAGCTGCTGCAACTGGTGCAGGAGGGTCACGTGGCCGGTTGGGACGATCCACGCATGCCCACCATTTCCGGCATGCGCCGCCGCGGCTATCCGCCTGAAGCGCTGCGCTCATTCGTGGTTGGCACCGGCATCACCAAGTTCAAGGGCACGACCGACGTCGCCGTGCTCGAACACGAAGTGCGCGACTACCTCAACAAGGAAGCCCCTCGCCGCATGGCCGTGCTCGATCCGGTCAAAGTGGTCCTCGAAAACTGGGATGAACAGCCGATGGATACGGCCAGTGTGCCCAATCATCCGCAAAACCCCGACATGGGCGAGCGCCAGATCCCGATTTCAAGCGAAGTCTACATCGAGCGAGACGACTTCATGGAGGATCCGCCCAAGAAGTTCTTCCGCCTCGGACCCGAGCGATATGTCCGCCTGCGCGGTGGGCACATCATCCAGTGCACCGGCTACGACAAGGATGCCGACGGTCAGGTTTCACTCATCAAAGCCAAGATCCTGCCGGACACCGTCGGTCAGGACGCCCCGGAGGGGGTGAAGTGCAAGGCTGCCATCCACTGGGTCGACGCTGCCACCAGCGTGGACGCCGAAGTGCGCCTCTACGACCGCCTGTTCAACTGCGAGGACCCGGACGGCGCCGAGGGCGGCTTCCTCAGCGCTCTCAACCCCGATTCGCTGGCGACAGTTCAAGCCAAGGTCGAACCCGCTCTTGCCGACTGTGAGGCCGGTTTCAGCTGTCAGTTTGAACGCACCGGCTACTTTGTCGCCGACTCCAAAGATCACGCGCCCGGCAAGCCGGTCTTCAACCGCACCGTAGCTCTCAGGGATTCCTGGGGAAAGCAGTCGGGCAGATGAAACTTGATGGGCTTGAGTTATGGATGGATCCGCTGGCCCGCACAGGCCCGGAGTCCATGGCGGTCGATGAATGGTTGCTCAGTTTGGGCAAACCCATTCTCCGCGTCTACCAGTGGAAGGGAGAGTGGGGGAGTTTGGGCTACTTTGGCAGCTTGAGCGCAGCCCAATCCTCCTTTCCAGAGATCAATCAGTGGGTGCGTCGCTGGACGGGCGGCGGCACTGTCGACCACCGCAGTGACTGGCCCTACACGCTGGTGATGCCGTCTACGGGCGACGATCAACGACTGGGAGGAGCAGAGAGCTACCGATCCATCCATCAAGCACTGGCCGAAGCCATCGGACCCGAGGGATTGGAGGTGAAGCTCAGCGGAGGTGAGGCGGAGACTGGCCATGCCTCCTGCTTTGATAATCCCGTCACCCATGATCTTGTCGATGGCTCTGCCCATAAGATTGCAGGGGCGGGCCAAAAGCGCACTCAAGACGGACTCCTGCACCAAGGTTCCGTGGCCTTACCGGTCGCCTCACCGGAGCAGTCCAGAACGAGGGCCCAGCGGCTGGCGGAAGCGCTATCAGGGGGAGCATGGTCGGAGGTCAGCTTTGAGGTGCCCGCTGAGGCCATTGAGGAGGCGACAAACGAGCGTTACGGTCAAGATCCGTGGACCCAAAGAAGGCCCTGAAGGGGTTGCCTTTGATGCCGGACACGACCATGATTTGGCATGGACCGCACCGCTAAACTCAGGTTCCTGATGAACCTGTCCTTGGTGGCGGCAGTGTTTCTCCTGCTGGCCAAAGTGACGGCTGCGGCCATGACGGGCTCATCTGCCATTTATTCCGATGCGGCGGAATCCGTGGTGCATCTGCTGGTGGTCTGTTTTGGCAGTTACGCCCTGCGCGTCGCCCAGAGACCTGCGGATGACCACCACCATTATGGCCACGACAAGGTTTCCTACCTGTCCGCCGGGTTCGAGGGAATGATGATCGCCGTGGCGGCGATGATGATCTTCTACGAGGCCGCCATGCAGTTCATCCACGGGGTGAATATCGAGCATTTTGGGATCGGTGTGACGATCACTGCCGCAGCAGCCTTGGTCAACCTGGTCTTGGGCATGGCCTTGGTCTCAGGAGACAAAAAGCACGACTCGCCATTGCTGCGCGCCAACGGCGAGCATGTGCTGACTGACGTTTGGTCCAGTGCGGCCGTGCTGCTCGCTCTCGGACTCTACAAACTGACCGGATGGGTGTGGTGGGACCCCATCGCCGCCATGCTTGCCGCCTGCAACATTCTGCGAACCGGTTACCGCATGTTTCGCGAGAGCATGGGCGGATTGCTGGATGAGGCCGATCCGGTCATTGAACAGGAGCTCCGCGAACTGCTGGACAGGGAGTTGAATCGCCTAGGTGCCTCTTACCACAACCTCCGCTACCGCCATTCGGGCATGACTCATTGGGTGGAATTCCACCTGGTGGTCGACGACTCGCATAGCATCCGCAGTGCGCATGAATTGGCCACGAAAGTTGAGGCGCTGATTGCAGCCAAACTGGAACCCGACTCGCGGGTGATCAGCCACATCGAGCCGAAATCGGCCGAAGAGCGTGAGGAGAGTTGGGAGGCGTCCTGAACGGGAGCCGTCGATCAGCCTCCAATTTCGGTGCGGCCGGAGAGGGCGGCACCTTCCTCCATGGAGAAGACCTTGGACTTGATGTCGCCGTCGATGCGCGACTTGTCCTTCAATTCGCAGCGATGGGAGGTGATCTTGCCCTCGATCCTGCCGTAGACCTTGACCTCGCCGGCGGTGATGTCGCCCTTGACGGTGGCGTTCTCGCCGATGGTGACCTTGCCCTTGTCGGAGGTGATTTCGCCATCGATGGTGCCGTCGATGATCATGTCGTTGCTGAAACTGATGGAACCGGTGATTTCGATGCCGCTGGAGAGAACGTTGGTGGGATTGGCCATTGCGGGATGAAAATGCACAGGAGAGGGTATTCTTGGCAACTTCAAAGATGGCCGTGGGCGCCGAAAGACTCGCCACCTCAGTCTGAAAAAAGTGAAAATTCTACAAATAAACTGTCCTCGACTGCGTCTCATCCAAGTGAAGGCCCTTTACTTTGATGAGATCAGGGCCAAGCTACCTGTATAATACACACCCCATTACTCCCCATTACTGA
>JAWVYP010000239.1:0-4114 GCA_033722655.1 Akkermansiaceae bacterium
CAGTTTTGCACGGATGTCCCCGGCATGGACAGCGTGGCGGATGCCGCTAGAATGCGGGTCGCATGACCTTGGAGCAACTCGGATGGAATCCGGAACTCGAAGCGGCCTTTGAGCCGTATCGGGAGAAGGGCTGGGTGCCGGCGCGCCTGATCCGGGAAACGCCCATCAACTATGGCGCCTTCCTCGCCGGTGACGAAATCGAGGAAGTCGAGGTGGTGCTTGGCGGCCGGGTCTGGCACGAGGCGGAGAACGATGCCGAATTGCCCGCCGTTGGCGACTGGGTGGCACTCGAGATGGGTGATGAGAATACCGACATCGTAATTCGCGAGCGCCTGCCGCGCCGCTCCTGCTTCGCACGCAAGATGCCGGGCAATGCGGCCCAGGCCCAAGTCATCGGCGCCAATGTTGACATCGTCGCCGTGGTCACTGATGCGGGTTCGGACTACAATCTGCGGCGCATGGAGCGCTACTTCGCCCTGATCGAGCGCGCCGGGGCCAAGGCCGTGGTGCTGGTCAATAAGGCCGACCTCTTTGAAACCGAACAGAACGAGGAGGCGGCCCGCGAAATTGCCGCCCTCTGGGACAAGGCGGACGTGCACGTGACCTCCGCGCTCAAGGGTGAGGGGCTGAAGATTCTGCAGCAGTATCTCAAGCCGGGCGTGACCATGTGCATTGTCGGCTCGAGCGGGGTCGGCAAGTCGACCCTAGTCAACCAGCTCTACGGCGAGGACTGGCAGTGGACCAGCGAGGTCAACGAGGCCACCGGCAAAGGCCGCCACACCACCACCTCGCGCGAACTGGTGCCGCTGCCCGGCGGTGGCATGCTCATCGACAACCCGGGCATGCGCGAAATCCAGATGTGGACCGATGAGTCGACCTTGCGCGAAAGCTTTGCCGACATCGAGGCCCTCGCCGCCGAATGCAAGTTCTCCGACTGCAGTCATCGCAAGGACGCGGGCTGCGCGATTCGGGCGGCGGTGGAAGAGGGGAATCTGGATGAGGACCGCTACGAGAGCTTCCTTAACCTAGAAGAGGAGATCGCCAAGCTGCAGAAACGCGCCAAGAAGCGTCAGATGGCAGTCGAGCGTTGGGCCAAGCGATCCCACCGGGTCAAGGCGCGCAATCTGGAGGATCGCATCCAGCTCGAAAAGGACGAACGGGGGGAGCTTTGATCATGAGCGATGCCGACTGGATGCGACTGGCACTGGAGGAGGCCCGCAAGGGCATCGGCAAAACCGCGCCCAATCCGCCCGTCGGTGCGGTGCTCGTCCAGGATGGCGAGTGCATTGGCAAGGGATGGCATCGCGCGGCGGGCCAGCCGCATGCCGAACGCGAAGCCCTGGCCGATGCCCGTGAACAACATGGCGAGGAGGCGATTCGCGGCGCGACTCTCTACATCACCCTCGAACCCTGCTCGACCACAGGCAAAACCCCACCCTGCACCGAGGGCATCATTGAAGCGGGAATTTCTCGAGTGGTTTATGCCTGTGTCGATGCCAATGCCGATCACGCCGGCCGCGCTGACAAACTTCTGGCCGAGGCAGGAATCGAGGTCGAAAGCGGCGTGCTCGCCGACGAGGCGCAAACCATCCTGCGACCCTTCTTCAAGGTGCAGCGCACGGGTCTTCCGTGGGTGATCTGGAAGACGGCGATGAGCCTGGATGGGCGCCTGACCCGCCCAGCCGGCGAGGGTCAATGGCTGACGAGTAAGGAGGCGCGCACCGATGTCCAGGTGCTGCGCAGTCAAGTGGATGCGATTCTCACCACGGGCGAGACCGTGCGCCGCGACCAACCGGCCCTGACCATCCGTCGCCAGGAATTGCTGGAGGGCCGCAACCCGCCTTGGCGGGTGATCTTCAGTGGTCAGCCCGACAGCTTGCCCAAAGACGCGCCCTTGCTCAGCGATGAGCATTGCGAGCGCACCCTGATCCGCCCGCGCGAAGACCTGGAGGGCAGCCTGCGTCAACTGGTCGAGCAACAAGGCGTCCTCAGTTGCATGACCGAGGCGGGCGGAGTGTTTTCCGCTGCCCTGCTGGAGGCGGGGCTGGTCGATGAAGTGGTGGTCTATTTGGCACCCATGCTCTGTGGAGGGGGGAATCCTGCCTTGGCAGGGGAGGGATTGCTGGCTTCGATTAAGTTGCAAGAGATTGAATATCAGAAGATTGGATGTGATGTCCGGATGCGGGCCCTGGTCCGGCACTGATCCAGGTGCGAGCAGGGTTTATCCTTGCCCCTGAAGGCAGAACGGAAAGAATCCGCCCCCTCCGCCAGCCACGGTTCCATCCCAAGATGAGCGAAACACCCCCTGTCCCTGCAAATGCCAGTTACGAACAACTCGGCAAGGTCCTGAAGTCCCACCAAAGCTTTGTTCTGTTGAGTCACGTCCGTCCCGACGCGGATGCCATCGGCTCCCAGATTGCGCTGGGCGAATCCCTCAAGGCCATGGGCAAGACGGTGCGCCTGATCAACGAGGACGGCCTGCCCGAAAACCTCGAATTTCTCTCCGGCTCCGAGCACATCGAGTCTCCGCCCAGCGAGCCCTTGGACGTGGAAGTGGCGATTGCCCTCGATACGGCGACCAAGCCGCGGCTCGGCAAAAACGCGCTCAAGGCGGCCCACGAGGCAGGCCTCTGGCTCAACATCGACCACCACAAGTCCAATCCAGGCTACGGCGACCTCAACCTCATCGTGCCCACCAGCCCGGCCACCGGCGAGATCCTCTACGACCTGATCATGGCACTCGAGCTGCCCTTGCCGGATGCGACGCGCGACGCCATATACGTCGCCGTGTCCACCGACACCGGCTCCTTCCAATATCCTTCCACCACCGAGCACACCTACCGCATGGCCGCGGACCTGATCCGGCGCGGACTCAATGTCGGCGAGATCAACGCCAAGACCTACGACGAGGAACCCTTCCGCAAGCTCGAGCTGATGCGCTCGCTGCTCAACACGCTCGAGCGCAGTGAGGACGGTCTGGTGGCCCACTGGATGATGCGCGACCAGGTTCGCGTGGATCTCGACCTCAAGCCCGAGGACAGCGAAGGCCTCATCGACATCATCCGCGGCATCCGCGGCGTGTTGGTCGCGGCCTTCTTTGAGGAACTACCCGACAAGCGCGTGCGCGTTTCGCTGCGCTCCAAGGATGCGCGCTTCGACGTCTGCCAGGTCGCCCAGCAATTCGGCGGCGGTGGCCACGCCTTGGCAGCGGGCATCCGCATGCCGGGGCCCATTGAGGAGGCCAAGGCCAAGGTCCTGGATGCCATCCACGCCCGACTCAAGACCGCCGGCATCACTTCCTGATTCATGAATCCCAATCCCCTAAACCAAGACCCTCCCAGTGGCGTTCTGCTCATCGACAAGGCGCCCGACATGACCTCCCACGACGTGGTGGCGATTGCCCGCCGCGCGCTGGACACCAAGAAGATCGGCCACTGTGGCACGCTCGATCCCATGGCCACCGGCCTGCTGATGCTGGTGATCGGACGCGCGACCAAGATCCAGGACCTGCTGATGAGCGAGGACAAGGAATACGTCGGCACGCTGACGCTGGGCAAGACCACCAACACCCAAGACCGCCAGGGGGAGGTGGAGGAAGAGAAGGAAGTCCCGGATTTCTCCAAGGAGCAGGTCGAGGAAGCCTTCGAGGCCTTCACCGGCGAGTTTGAGCAGATTCCGCCCATGGTCTCGGCCATCAAGAAGGATGGCGTGCCCCTCTACAAGTTGGCGCGCAAGGGCCAGGTGGTGGAACGCAAGCCACGGGCCGTGCACGTGAACTCCTATGAGGTCACCCGTGTGGGACTTCCGGAAGTTGACTTCGTCGTCGATTGTTCCAAGGGCTTCTATGTGCGCACTTACGCGCACGACATCGGCCAGAAGCTTGGTTGTGGCGCCCACCTCAGTGCGCTTCGTCGCACCCGCTCGGGCAAGTTCACCCTCGATCGCGCCGTGCCGGCGATGGACCTCAAGACCATCCCTCGCGATGAACTGGTCAAGAAGATGGTGTCACTGGCCGAGATCTCGCTGATGCGCGGGGCATAGGAGTGGCGCTCTCCATAGAGCGCCATGAAGGCCCAATGCCGCATTCCTGCGGCATTGAAATGCATGGGTCAAC
>JAWVYP010000240.1:0-4092 GCA_033722655.1 Akkermansiaceae bacterium
CACCGGCCGGAAATCAAGGGCTGGCATCCACTCTTGCTCGACAACCATCCTTGGAAGCACATCAGCCTGGAGCCTGAGCCATGAGGGAGATCGCGCGCGACATTGCCTATCGGCTGCTGCAGGGAATCGTGGTGCTCTTCGTGTTGATCACCATCACCTTCTTCCTGGTTCGCGCCCTTCCCTTCAGCGCCTTCCAGAACGAAAAGGGAGTTCCGGAAGAGACCATCGAGATGCTCGAGGAGATCCACGGCCTCAACAAGCCGATCTACACCCAGTATTGGATGTGTCTCCAGAATCTGGCCAAGGGAAACCTCGGCGAGAGCATCACCCTGATGGAAGGCCGCAAGGTCAGCGAAATCCTGTGGCAGGCTTTTCCCGTTTCGCTGACCCTTGGCCTCGTCGCCATGGCATTCGCCATTGTGGTCGGCATTCCCGCCGGGGTCCTCGCCGCCATGCGCCGCAACACGCGCATCGACTACCTGATCATGGCCTTCGCCCTGCTCGGAATCTGCCTGCCCAACTTTGTGATTGGCCCCTTGCTGGGCGAACTCTTCGGGGTGCAACTCGGTTGGCTGCCGGTGGCCGGTTGGGGCTTCGACAGCCCGAGCACCTGGATCCTGCCCGCCATCACCCTGGGCCTGGTCAGCGCGGCCTATCTCTCGCGCCTCACTCGCGCCGGCATGCTTGAGACCCTCAACCAGGATTTCGTGCGCACCGCCCGCGCCAAGGGCCAGAAGGAATCCACCATCGTCATCCGCCACGCCCTGCGCGGTGGCCTAATTCCCTCGGTCGCCTATCTCGGCCCGGCCTTTGCCGCGACCATCTCCGGCTCGGTGGTGGTCGAGTCCATTTTCCAGATCCCCGGCATTGGCGGCATCTTCATCAATGCCATCAACACCAAGGACGAAACCCTGATCATGGGGCCGGTCGTGCTCTACGGCACGCTCATCATCGTCGCCAACTTCCTGGTCGATCTCATCCAACTCTGGCTCAACCCGCGCCTCCGTTCCCACCGCAAGGCCTGATTCACCGTGAGCACTGCCGCCGAAAACCAATCACGCCAAACGCTTCCCGGAGACGAGGAAACGGGGAATTCGCTGTGGCACGACGCCTGGATCCGCCTGCGCAACAATCATGCGGCGATGATCAGCTGCGGCATCCTGGCCGTCATTTTCCTGATGTGCTTCATCCTGCCCTTCTTTCCCTTTGTCGACGATCCCACCGACCAGGTGCTTGCCTCCAAGAACGCTCCACCGAGTGCGGAGAACTGGATGGGTCGCGACCAACTCGGCCGCGACCTCTTTGCCCGGGTCCTCCATGGCGGGCGCATCTCCATCTTGGTCGGGCTGATCACCACTGCCGTCTCCCTGACCATCGGTGTGGCTGTCGGTTCCATCGCCGGCTACGCGGGTGGGCGCACCGATGTGGTCTTGATGCGCATCGTCGACATCCTCTATTCGCTGCCCTTTCTGATCATCGTCATGCTGTTTTCGGCCGTTGCCCAGGGCCAAACCGAAGCACTGACCGAATGGTTCACCAAAAACACCCGACTGAAACACGATGACGTCGCCCCCTTCGTCAGCTTGCTGCCCCTCTTCGTCGCCATCGGCGCGCTGTCCTGGCTCAACATCTCGCGCATTGTGCGCGCCTCCGTGCAGAACATCTCCAGTCAGGAATACGTGGAGGCCGCCCGTTCACTCGGCCTGTCTCATCCCCGCATCCTGATCCGCCACATCATCCCCAATGCCATCGGCCCCATCGTTGTCTACGCCACGCTGACTGTCCCCGCGGTGATGCTGTTTGAGGCCACCCTCTCCTTCCTCGGCATCGGCGTGCAACCTCCACATTCGAGTTGGGGCGTACTGATCAAGGATGGAGCCGAACGCCTGCTCTCCAACCCGGCGCTACTCATCTTTCCATCCATCCCCTTCATCCTCACCCTGCTCTCCCTCAACTTCCTCGGCGATGGCCTGCGCGACGCCCTCGACCCCAAATCGTCAAAAGACTGATCCCTTCAACAACTAAGAATCCGGCTTCGCTCTTCGAGCTACGCCGGGACATGCGAACCAAGAATCAGCAACTAGGAACTATCCGGCTTCGCTCTTCGAGCTACGCCGGGACAAGCGAATCAAGAATCAGCAACTAGGAACCAAGAACTAGGAACTAAGAACCCAAAATGCCCCTCCTCGACATCCAAGACCTCCAAGTCTCCTTTCACACCCGCAACGGGGTGGTCAAGGCGGTCGACGGCGTGTCCCTGCAAGTCAATGAGGGCGAGGTCGTGGGCATTGTCGGCGAGTCCGGTTCCGGAAAATCCGTCACCGCCTACTCGCTGCTCGGACTGATTCCGATGCCTCCGGGACGCATCGAAGGCGGCAAGGCCCTGTTCCAGGGCACGGACTTGCTCCAACTCAGCGAGCGCCAGCTCAACCAGTATCGCGGCCGCAAGATCTCGATGATCTTCCAGGACCCGATGACCTCGCTCAACCCCTACCTCAAGGTCAGCACCCAACTCATCGAGCCACTGGAAATCCACGAGAAGCTCGGTGGCAAGAAAGCCCTGCACCGCGCCATCGAGGCATTGGAGCAAGTGGGCATTCCCGATGCCGAAAAACGCATCCACAGCTATCCTCACGAATTCTCCGGCGGCATGCGCCAGCGCGTGATGATTGCGATGGCCCTGATTACCAAGCCCGACTTGCTGATTGCCGACGAGCCGACCACCGCGCTGGATGTCACCATCCAGAAGCAGGTGCTCGATGTGATTCGTGATCTCCAGCGAGACACCGGCACCTCGGTCATCTTCATCACCCACGACCTCGCCGTGGTCCACGAGATGTGCGACAGCGTGAATGTGCTCTACGCCGGGCGGGTGGTTGAAAGCGCTCCGGCCAAGGAACTCATCCAAAACCCGCTGCACGCCTACACCGAAGGCCTTTACCACTCCAACCCGAGCAATACGCCCAAGGGCCAAGACCTCCACACCATCCCCGGCCTGCCCCCGGACCTCGCCCGCCTGCCGGATGGCTGCTCCTTCCGCCCGCGCAACACCCTGGGAGAGCCCGAGCTCTGTGTGACCGATCACAAACCCGAACTCATCGAGCACAGCGAGGGCCACTTCGTCCAGAACTGCCCCGGCTGCCTGGCCCGACCCGAAAAAGCAGACCCACCCTCCCATGCTTGAGCTGAAAAACATCAAGAAAACCTTCCACAAGGGCCGCGAATCCGTGATCGCGGTGGACGGCGTTTCGCTCAAGGCCGAGAGTGGCGAAATCCTCGGTCTGGTCGGCGAGTCCGGCTGCGGCAAGTCGACGATTTCGCGCATCATCATGCAGCTGTTGATGCCCGACGAAGGCAGCGTGAAGCTGGGTGGCGTCGACCTCACCGCCCTGCCCCGCAAACAGATCCGCCGTCATCGCCTCGATTTCCAGATGGTCTTCCAGGACCCCTATGCCTCACTCAATCCGCGCCTGACTGTCTTCTCCACAATCGGTGAAGCCCTGCAGCAACGCGACCCCAGACTCAGGGGCGAGGCCCTGCGCAAGCGAGTCGGCGAACTGCTCGAAACCGTCGGTCTGCCCGCCAAGCAGATGCAGCGCTATCCGCACGAGTTCTCGGGTGGACAGCGCCAACGCATCGCCATTGCCCGTGCCCTCGCTCCCGAGCCGCGCATCATCATTGCCGACGAACCCGTCTCGGCCCTCGATGTCTCCATCCAGTCCCAGATTCTCAACCTGCTGCGCCGTCTGCAAAAGGATCTCGGCCTGACCATGCTCTTCATTTCCCACGACCTGTCGGTGGTCCACTACCTCGCCGACCGCATTGCCGTCATGCACAAGGGCAAGATCGTCGAGCATGGCGATGCCGATCAGATCTTCCACGAACCCAAGGAGGACTACACCCAAAAGCTGCTGTCCTCGGTGCCCAAGCTGCCGGTTCGGTCCGAGTAGGGATCACTCGTCGCCGCGCGAGACCATTTCAGCCTCCTCCTCGTGGGAGTGGATGAGCAGGGAAACCTGGACTCCTTGCTTTTCACCTGCGGCCTTCATTACGTTGCGGATGGCCGAAGCCGTGAAGCCGTTGCGGCCGATC
>JAWVYP010000241.1:0-4088 GCA_033722655.1 Akkermansiaceae bacterium
ATTGAAAATCCGCGTGTCCCTGGTTCGATCCCGGGTTGAGCCACCACTTTCCTCAAAAGCCCGCCATCCCACGGCGGGCTTTTTTGTGTCTGAATTCCTGCTTAGGATGCCTCGGTCATGTGCAACGTTTACCGGCTCAAAGAGAAGAAGCAGGCCAAGGGCATTGAGGAGGCCGTCAACGAGCGCATTCGCCAGCTGGCCTCCAAATTGATCCGCCGGGCAGGCAGGGGGCTGGTGCTGCGGCAGCAAGGGGGCGAGGTCTTCGTTGAGCAAATGCGCTGGGGCTTCGAGCGTGGCTTCAGTGACTCCATCAACAATGCCCGCACCGACAAGCTGAAGTCCCCGGTCTGGGAGGAGGCCTTCGCGAAGCGCCGCTGTCTGGTGCCCATTTCCGAGTTTTACGAATGGCAGCCGCTGCCCTTCGCCAAGAAGCAGCCCCATGCCTTCCGCCATCCCGAGGAGGACGAATGGCTGTGGGTCGCGGGATTGTGGGAGCCTTCGGATCGATACGGTGGCTGTTATGCCACCCTGACCACCAATCCCTCCGCAGCCATGGAGCCCATTCACGACCGCATGTTGGCCATTGTCGGTCTGGAGCAGGGGATGGAGTTCCTGGCGGGTGCCGACTTGTCCCGCACGCCTTACAGCGGGCCTCTGCACATCGAAGCCTGCGAGAGTCCACTCCGGAAGCAGACCCGGGGTGATGATGTCCAGGGTGAGTTGTTCTGAGGGTGCTAGCCGGGATCTTTGAGCCGGTCGGCATCACTTGGGCGGAGGTCCGATCGTGTCCCCATCGGCAAACTCGGCTTTGATCAGGGTCTGTTTGAGGTCCTCCTTGCCGAGGCGAAGATTTTTGGTCCACTGCAGGACTCGCCGCACCACGGGGCGGTGGTCCCAACGCAGGTGAGCCGTGCTGGGAAGGGCCCAGTCAAAGCTCTCAGCGTAGTCGTCGCAGTAGAGCGAAATCTGATCGGGCGACTTGAAGCCGCGGTAGGCCAAGTGGGTCTGGATGGCGTGGAAGAGCACCGGATCGCAGATGATCATGGCGGTGGGGGGCGTGTGTTGCAGCAGGCGGTCGAGGCATATTCCCAAGCCCTGCGGGCTCTCCTCCCAGTCCGGGATGTTGTAGGGGCCCGTCTGAATGCCATGGGATTCCAGCTTTTCGAGAAAGCGCAATTCCGAGCTGCCGAGCTTGGGCCTGCGACGCTCTTTGCGGTTGATCCAGACGATGCGGCGATGGCCGAGTCGGATCAGACGCTCGGTGAGCATCTCATCCACGTGCTGCCTCTGGATGCCGATGGCCGGCATGGCGATCTGGTTGAAGCGGCCGTAGATGGCGAGGGCCGGGAGCCTGTGGTCGGCAAACCACTGCAGGGTGTCTGCGGATCCTGCATAGATGATCCAGGCGTCGGTATCCGCCGACTCGGCCATGCGGGCGATGCGCTCCGGGTTCATGCCCAGCTCCTGCATGGTCTTGGGGGCCATGATGGGCGTGTGGCCGGCGTCGATCAGGGCTTGGCGCACCAGCAGGGAGTCGTGGCGCAGTTCGTTCTGGGCATCGTAGTGCAGGAAGGTGACCCGCAGGGAGTGCTTGGAGGGTTTGACATCGGTGGCAATCAGGCGCCGGCGCCGCTTGCCCTGGGAGATGATGAGCCCCTCGCGCTCGAGTTGGCGCACAGCCTTGGTGGTGGCCGCCGAGTTGACACCCAGGGTCTGGACCAGCTGCTGGATGCCGGGCATGGCACCGGTCAGCCGGCCATTGAGAATTTCATCCCGAAGATGATCAGCAAGCTGCTCGCTGGTGGATTTGGAGCGGAAGGACCTCATGAATCAGATTGGGGAACTAAGTTATATTTGGTTATAGATGTCAACTTCCAAGCCAATCGAGCGGACTGTCGAAACCGTGAACCGTCGGAATAAGTCAAATCCCGGAAACCCGTTTTCCGCTTGTCCCGCATCTGGTAAAACCCCCAGCCCGGTGGCCGACTCCCAAGCGGATGGGGACCACTACCAGGTGGTGAAGGTCGCCTTCCCGGCGGGTTCCAGCTTTGGGTGCGTGCAGATGAAAGCAGTGAAATGGACTCCTGGAAGATGTTCAAATGAACAACTAACACCTTGACCCGGATTCAGCTCTCAGTCATGGCTGGGGAGTGCCGCCTCCGTCCCGCCAAACTGGTCGCCCCTTGACCGCCCTGTTCATCGATTGCGATTCCTTCTTCGCCTCGGTCGAGCAGCACTTGGACCCCAAATTGCGCGGCAAACCGGTGGGCGTGGCGCCGGTGATGGCCGAGACCTCCTGCTGCATCGCTGCCTCTTACGAGGCCAAGCACTACGGTGTGAAAACCGGCACGCGCATCAGCGACGCGCGCATCATGTGTCCCGGCATCGAGATCGTGCCCTCCAAGCCGGCTGAATACGTCAAGGTCCACCACCAGGTCATCGAAGCGGTCGAGGACTGCATCCACGTCGAGGAGGTGCTCTCCATTGATGAGATGTGGGCTTGGTTGCCCTACAACTGGCGCGAGCCGGACTTCGTGCTCGAACTGGGCCGCAAGATCAAGGGCTCGGTCACCGACAAGGTGGGGGAAGAGGTCAAGGTGTCCATTGGTGCCGCCCCCAACCGCTACCTCGCCAAGCTGGCCTCCAAGATGCGCAAGCCCGACGGCCTGTTCCTGATCGAGGCCGAGGATTTGCCCGAAGTGCTCCACGAACTCGAGCTGCGCGACTTCACCGGCATTGCCAAGAGCATGGAGGCGCGCCTGCACGCTTCCGGCATCCACAACGCCCGCGAGCTCTGTGCGGCCCACAAGAAGCGGCTGCGCGGCGTGTGGGGTGGGGTGCTGGGCGACCGCCTGTGGCATCTGTTGCAGGGCGACGAGCTTGCCGAGATCGTGTCCGCACGCAAGTCCTTGGGCCACTCCCACGTGCTCCCGCCCGACAGCCGCACGCCTGAGCGAGCCTGGTCCATCCTCTGCAAGCTCTTGCACAAGGCCTGCGAGCGTCTGCGCTCCCACGGGCTGCTCACCGGCTGCCTGACCGTCCATCTCTCCTTCCTGCGCGAAGGCGGGTGGGAGCCCGAGGTGCGCTTTCCCGAAAGCGACTCCACCTTCTTTCTCATGCGCATGCTCCAGCGCGTCTGGCGCGAGCGCCCCGATCCCCGGGCTAAGCTGATCCAAGTGGGCGTCACGCTCAGCCGTCTGGTCGACCAGAACAACCACACCCCTGACCTCTTCTCCGGCATGGTCGCCGATGCCATGGCCGCCTACGACGATCACAATGACCAGCGGCATCACCGTTTGGATGCCGCCATCGACAAGTTGCGCGCCCGATATGGCCGGCAGGTCGTCTACTTCGGCAGCGTGCAGGACAGCCGCAAGGATGCGCCGATGCGAATCAGCTTCACCCACATCCCGGATTTGGATCTGGAGGGGGATGATTTGAACCGCGAATGATCAGGCTTCGCTCGAAGTCTCGAGCTACGCCCGGACAAGTGAATGGGATGCGGTGATGTTTCAACCAGTTGCCCTTTCCCTTCCGAAGCCCAATCGCTTGTCCCGGCGTAGCTAAGCGAAGCCGGACCATTTTTGTTTCACTCGCCATCGCGATCTGGTAGAAATCTAGGTCATGAACGATCCGCCCAGAGGTGTGTACTTCCGGGTGATGAGTATCGAATAACTTAACCGGTGAAGTATCACCCCAAATCCTAACCGGTTACTCAACAATACTGTTGTGCTTAATAAATATGAATTTCGCTGAGTCCATTTCTGAGCCTATGCATGCATTGGCTAGCGAAGTCCTCGAAGCGAGGAATTATGCTCGGCTGAAAATAGTATCTCAATACTTAGCTGTGCTGGAAGCAGGTCAATGGAGCCGTTTAGGCTCTGATGAAAGGGAACTCTTTCTGAATAAAATGAACCAGGATTTCCATCCTAGAGCATGGGATGATTGGTCTTACGACCAAGATGATTCTTATCGAAAGGTAATAGATTTAATTGAGTCGGCTATGCGCGCAACAAAGCAATGAAAGGGGCACAACAAATCATGGTAGTCGACCGCGATAACGCCTTGAATTCGCTGCGCTCTGGTCG